>NZ_JBFUGX010000089.1:0-9173 GCF_056402675.1 Polaromonas sp. P3_C2
CAGCCCTGCAGGCCACCGATGCCGACCTTGAGTTCGCCTTCAACCTCAACGTGCGGGCMCAGTTCTGGATGATCCAGGCCGTGCTGCCCGGCATGCAGGCAAAAAAGGGCGGCAGCATTGTCAACATGGCCAGCGTCTGCAGCAGCATCAAAGGCCTGCCCAACCGGTTTGTGTATGGCACCACCAAGGCGGCCGTGATTGGCCTCACCAAAAGCGTCGCGGCCGACTTTGTGGCCGATGGCGTGCGCTGCAATGCAATTTGCCCTGGTACGGTAGACACGCCTTCGCTGCAGGACCGTATCAATGCCAACGAGGATCCCGTGGCGGCCCGCAAGGCCTTCATCGCACGCCAGCCGCTCGGGCGCCTGGCCCAGGCACATGAAATTGCGCCGCTGGTGGTCTTTCTGGCCAGCGACGAGGCTGCTTTCGTGACCGGCCAGGCCTACAACGTGGACGGCGGCATCACCATATGAACCAGCTGGACCTGAAAGGGCGCCATGCGGTCATCACCGGTGGTGCGGTCGGCCTGGGTTTTGCCGTGGCTCAGCGCATGCTGGCGTCGGGCGGCACGGTGACGCTGTGGGACATCAACCCCGAGGCACTGGCCGCGGCCAGGGGCGCGCTGGGCGCCGGGGTGCATACCGTGGCCGTCGATGTGGCCAGCCATGCCAGCGTGGTGGACGCGGTCCAGCAAACCGTTGCGCATAACCCGGCCATCGATGCGCTTGTCAACTCGGCCGGCATCACCGGCCCCAACGTCAAGCTGTGGGACTACCCGCCCGAGCAATGGATGCAGGTGCAGCAGGTCAACCTCAACGGCCTGTTCTTCTGCTGCCGTGAACTCGTGCCGCACATGCGTGCGCGCAACTATGGCCGCATCGTCAATATTGCCTCGGTGGCCGGCAAGGAGGGCAACCCGAATGCCAGCGCCTACAGCGCGAGCAAGGCCGCGGTGATCGCCCTGACAAAATCCCTCGGCAAGGAACTCGCCGATACCGGTGTACGCGTCAATTGCATCACACCGGCCGCGGTGAAAACGCCGATTTTTGAGCAGATGACGCCCGAGTTCATACAGTTCATGCTTTCTAAAATCCCCATGGGCCGCTTCGGAACGCCTGATGAGGTAGCCGCCATGGTTGGCTGGCTGTGCACTGAAGATTGCTCGTTCTCAACCGGCGCCGTTTTCGATCTGTCGGGCGGACGTTCTACATACTGAATCATTAACCAGAAGGAAAAACCATGAAACTCGTTCGCTATGGCAACCCCGGCAAGGAAAAGCCCGGCCTTATTGATGCCAATGGCAAGCTGCGCGACCTGAGCGCTGTCATCAAGGACATCGGCCCGGATCAGCTTGGCGATGCGGCGATTGCCAAACTGCGCAAGCTCAAGGCCGACAAGCTGCCGCTGGTCAAAGGCTCGCCGCGCTACGGCAGCCCGGTCAATGGCGTGCCCAAGTTCATCGCCATCGGCCTGAACTACGCCGACCATGCGGCCGAATCGGGCTTGCCGATTCCCGCCGAGCCGGTGGTTTTCATGAAGGCCACCAGCTGCATCCAGGGCCCGAACGATCCCATCATGCTGCCCAAGGGCTCGGTCAAGACCGACTGGGAAGTCGAGCTTGGCGTGATCATCGGCAAGACCGCGCGTTACGTGTCGCAAAAGGAGGCGCTCGACTACGTGGCCGGCTACTGCACCATCAACGACGTGAGCGAGCGCGAGTTCCAGATTGAGCGCGGCGGCACCTGGGACAAGGGCAAAGGTTGCGACACCTTCGGCCCGCTCGGCCCCTGGCTGGTCACGCGTGACGAAGTGCCCAACCCGCAAAARCTGGGCCTGTGGCTSGAGGTGAACGGCAAGCGCGTKCAAAARGGCAACACCAAGACCATGATCTTCAGCGTCGCCAAGATCGTCAGCTACGTCAGCCAGTTCATGACGCTGGAGCCCGGCGACGTCATCACCACMGGCACACCGCCCGGCGTGGGCCTGGGCATGAAGCCGCCTGTGTACCTGAAGAAGGGCGACAAAATCTCCCTGGGCATCGAAGGCCTGGGTGAGCAGCACCAGGTGGTGGTGGCGTATAAAAAGTAACCCCCGTTCAGGCTCACTTCGTGTAGCCTGCTCCCCCCTTCCAGGGGGCGGTGCCTGGGGCCGGCGAAGCCGGACCCGCGGCCCCCACTGGTGAAATACCTTCATTGGGTTACGTCACTGAAGGGCTAGGTAGTTACCCTCCCTGGCGTTAGAACTGGGTCCCTATAAGCAGGGGCTAAACAACCCCTGCTTGCTGATGGTCATCAAAGTGTTGCAAAATAGAACGACCGTTCGTTTTATTTTGTAGCACCTCATGGCCATCACAGAACTTCCCGCTAAAGCCTCCCGCGCCCMGGCAACGGGCAGCGCCGTGGCCAAAAGCCAGCAAAAAGGCCAGCAGACCAAGGCCGCCATTGTGGACGCCGCCCTGGGCCTGGCCACACAGATCGGGCTGGAAGGCCTGAGCATAGGCGCGCTGGCTGAGGTCATGCGCATGAGCAAGTCGGGCGTGTTCGCCCATTTTGGCTCGCGCGAAGAGCTGCAGATCTCCGTCATCCGTGAATACCACGTGCGCTTTGAAGAAGAGGTTTTCTTCCCTGCCCTGCAGCAGCCGCGCGGCTTGCCTCGTCTGGCGGCGCTGTTTCATAACTGGATGAAACGCACCTCGCTTGAAATCGATTCGGGCTGCCTGTACATCAGCGGCGCCGTTGAATTTGACGACAGGCCCGGACCGGTGCGCGACGCGCTGGCGGGTTCGGTGCGCACCTGGCTGGCGGCCATGTACCGCGCCGTGGTGCAGGCCAAAGAGGCCGGTCACCTGCATGCTGACGCTGACGAGCACCAGATGGCGTTTGAAATCCACGGCCTGATCCTGGCGCTGCATTACGAAGCCCGCTTTCTCAAGACACCGGGTTCCATGGACCGCGCCAATACCGGCTTTGCCAACATTCTGGCGCGCTATGGCAGCGACGCCCCCCTTTCCACCTTGCCGAAGAAAGCTTCCGGCAAGGCTTCCCCTTCCAAACCAGTTTAAGCAAAAGGAATCCACCATGCCCCAGTACAGCCCGCCCCTGCGCGACATGCAATTCGTCATGCACGAGGTGCTCAAGGTCACCGATGAATTCAAGGCCATTCCCAAGCACGCGGACGTCGACGTCGACACCATCAACGCGGTACTCGAAGAAGCCGGCAAATTCGCCGCCGAGGTGACCTTTCCGCTGAACATCAGCGGCGACGAAGAGGGCTGCAAGCTCGACAAGACCACGCACGAAGTCACGCCGCCCAAGGGCTTCAAGGAAGCCTACGCGCAGTACGTCGAAGGCGGCTGGGCCGCGCTGAGCTGCGACCCGGAATATGGCGGCCAAGGCCTGCCGTTTGTGCTGAACCAGTGCCTCTACGAAATGCTCAACTCGGCCAACCAGGCCTGGACCATGTACCCCGGCCTGTCGCACGGCGCGTATGAAGCCCTGCATGCCCACGGCACTGACGAGCAGAAAAAACTCTACCTGCCCAAGCTCACCAGCGGCGAATGGACAGGCACCATGTGCCTGACCGAGCCGCATTGCGGCACCGACCTGGGCCTGTTGCGCACCAAGGCCGAGCCGCAGCCTGACGGCACCTACCGCCTCACCGGCAACAAGATCTTCATCAGTGCCGGTGAACACGACATGGCCGCCAACATCGTGCACCTGGTGCTGGCCCGCCTGCCTGACGCACCCCAGGGCAGCAAAGGCATCAGTCTCTTCGCCGTGCCCAAGTTCAACATCGGCAAAGATGGCGCTCTTGGTTCGCGCAATGGCATTTACTGTGGCGGCCTGGAGCACAAGATGGGCATCCACGGCAACGCCACCGCGCAGATGGTGCTCGAAGACGCTGTCGGCACCATGGTGGGCGCGCCCAACAAGGGCCTGGCCGCGATGTTCGTCATGATGAACGCCGCCCGCCTGGGCGTGGGCAACCAGTCGCTGGGCCTGACCGAAGTAGCCTTCCAGAATGCACTGGCTTACGCCAAAGACCGCATCCAGATGCGTTCACTGTCCGGCGTCAAAGCCAAAGACAAACCGGCCGACCCGATCATCGTGCACCCTGACGTGCGCAAGATGCTGCTGACGGCCAAGGCCTATGCCGAGGGCGGCCGCGCGCTGGCGATTTACTGCACGCTGCTGCTCGACAAGGAACTGCACCACCCCGACGAAAAAGTGCGCAAGGATTCCGGCGAAATCGTCGCACTGCTCACGCCCATCGTCAAGGCCTTCCTGACCGACAACGGCCACATCTCCACCAACGCCTGCATGCAGGTCTTCGGCGGTCACGGCTTCATCAAAGAGTGGGGCATGGAACAGTTTGTGCGCGACAACCGCATCAACATGATTTACGAAGGCACCAACACCGTCCAGTCGCTGGACCTGCTGGGCCGCAAGGTGCTGGGCAACAACGGCGCGACGCTGAAGAAATTCGGCAAGGTGATTGGTGCGCTCATTGCCGAAGAAGGCGTCAACGAGAAGATGGCCGAGTTCATCAACCCGCTGGCTTACCTGGCTGACCAGATGACCAAGTTCACCACCGAGCTGGGCTTCAAGGGCTTCCAGAACCCCGACGAAGTGGGCGCCGCCGCCGTCGACTACCTGCGCGTGGCCGGCCACCTGGTGTTCGGCTACTTCTGGGCCCTGATGGCGCAAACCGCGCTGCGCGAAATCGCCGTCGGCAACACCGACAAGTTCTATGTGGCCAAGCTGCAAACTGCGCGCTTTTACTTCGCCAAGCTCTTCCCCGAAACCGCGACGCTGATGCGCACGGCACGCACGGGCAGCAAGTCGCTGATGGAGACCGACGAAGCGCTGGCCTGAGCTTTTTTCACAGATCAACGGGAGACACCATGAAAAGAAAATTGCTGATGATCGTTCTGGGCCTGGTTGCCATCCCGGCGCTGGCACAGAACACGCCGGTCGGTTTGTGGCGCGGCTTCGACGAAAAAACTGGCGACCCCAAAGTCGAAATCCGCATCGCTGAAGCCGGCGGTGTGCTCAACGGCAAAGTCGAAAAGCGCCTGTCTCCCGGCGTCAAACCTGACGACGTTTGCACCGAATGCTCGGATGACCGCAAGGACAAGCCCCGGCTGGGCCTTGAAATCATTCGTGGCGCCAAAAAATCGCCGGACAGCGACGTCTGGGAAGGCGGCAAGATCCTCGACCCGGACAACGGCAAGAGCTATTCGCTCAAGATGACCCCGATTGAAGGCGGCAAGAAGATGGAAGTCCGCGGCTCTATCGGGCCTTTTGGCCGCACCCAAACCTGGGTTCGGGTGCAATGAGCATGCAGAAAGTCAGGGCAAGCCATGGGTGAAGCGATTTCCCGCTTGCGGTCACTGCCTTTCGGTGCCGGTGGCAGCACTCCGCCGGCCGCGCGCCGCTGGTGGGGGCATCACCTGCTCAAGAAGCCGTTTTTCGGCCGCTTCATGAAACCCTGGCGCTGGCCCGCGGAAGTGCCGCAAGAAGGCTGGGAGCGGATACAGATTGCGAGCCGCAGCACGAGCCGGCTGGAGGCCATCGTCGCGCGCACGCCGTTTCCGGCGCGCGGCGTGGTGGTGTGCGCCCATCCCATGGGTTTTGCCTGCAAGGGTTTTTGGCTGCGCCACGGCCATGCCCAGGCGCTGCTCGATGCGGGCTTTCATGTGGTGGCTTTCGACTTCAACGGCTTTGGTGAAAGCCCGTCGACCAACTTCGATTACCCCGGTGACGTGATATCGGTGGGCTCCTGGGCACGTGGCGCTTTTGCCGGGCTGCCGGTGCATGCGCTGACGGCGTCTTTCGGCGCGATCAACACGCTGAGTGCGATTGACGAAGCGGATTTTCCTTACGACAAGGTGGTGGCTGAAGCTTGCGCGCCCTCGCTGCCCGATTTCTGGAAAGCTTATCCTTTTGCCCATGCCGTGCTCAACATCAGCCGGCGCATTAACCCGCAAGGCGAGTTGCGCCTGCGGCCCGTACACCACCTTGCCAACATGCGCGACGTGGACGTGCTGCTGATCCACAGCCGGGGCGACCGCTGGACGCCGGTGCATTTCGGCGATGCCTTGCAGCAGGCTGCTTCACGGCCTGAACGCATCCAGCGCCTGATCCTCGAACGCGCCGACCACACCCACGGCATGCGCGACGAGCCACAGCGCTACTGGAGCGCCGTGCTTGAATTTTTCAACCAGATTCCCTCAACCAGGTCTTAACCATGTCCCGATTCCAAGTCAAAAAAGTCGCCGTCCTCGGTGCCGGTGTCATGGGCGCGCAGATTGCCGCCCATCTGGTCAACGTCAAGGTGCCGGTGGTACTGTTCGACCTTGCGGCCAAGGACGGCCCGAAGAACGGTATCGTCATCAAGGCGGTCGAAGGCCTCAAGAAGCTCAAGCCAGCGCCGCTGGGTGTGCCCGAAGACGCGGCGCTGATCCAGCAGGCCAACTACGAAGAGAACATGGAGCTGCTCAGGGAGTGCGACCTCATCATCGAGGCGATTGCCGAGCGCATGGACTGGAAGACCGACCTGTACCACAAGATCGCGCCCTTCATTGCCGAAGGCGCCATCGTGGCCAGCAACACCTCGGGCCTGTCGATCACCAAGCTCAGCGAGGCGCTGCCTGAATCCATCAAGCCGCGCTTTTGCGGCATTCACTTCTTCAACCCGCCGCGCTACATGACGCTGGTGGAGCTGATCAACACGCCGACCACCGAACCCAAGGTGCTGGACGACCTGGAAGCGTTTGTCACCAGCGCGCTGGGAAAGGGCGTGATCCGTGCCCACGACACGCCCAACTTCATCGCCAACCGCGTGGGCATTGCCAGCATGCTGGCCACCATCAAGGAAGCCGAGACCTTCAAGCTCAGCTACGACGTGGTCGACGACCTGACCGGCAAGAAGCTGGGCCGCGCGAGCTCCGGCACCTTCCGCACCGCCGACGTGGTGGGCCTGGACACCATGGCCCACGTCATCAAGACGCTGCAAGACAACCTTGGCCCCGGCAAGGTGGAAGATCCGTTCTCCGACGTCTACGGCACGCCGCCTGTGCTGGCCAAGCTGCTCGAGTCGAAAAGCCTGGGCCAGAAGACCGGCGCCGGCTTCTACAAAAAACAGGGCCGCGACATCCTGCGCCTGGACCCCGAGAGCATGGAATACGTGCCCGCCGGCGCCAAGGCCAATGAAGTCGTCGGCCGCATGCTGAAAAAACCTGCGGGCGAGCGCCTCAAACTCTTGCGCGAAGCCGAAGGCGCGGAAGCGCGTTTCCTCTGGGCCATCCTGCGCGACCAGTTCCACTACGCTGCCGTGCACCTTGAAACCRTTGCCGAAACCGCGCGCGACATCGACTTCGCCATGCGCTGGGGTTTTGGTTCCAAGCAAGGCCCCTTCGAGTTGTGGCAACAGGCCGGCTGGAAGCAGGTCGCCACCTGGATCCAGGAAGACATTGACGCCGGCAAGGCGCTGTCCAAAGCGCCGCTGCCGGATTGGGTGTTCAAGGGCCCGGTGGCCGACGCCGGTGGCGTGCACACGGCCGAAGGCTCGTGGAGCGCCTCGGCCCAAAAATTCATCCCGCGCCGCAAGCTGCCGGTCTATGAGCGCCAGTTCTTCCCCGAAGACGTGCTCGGCGCCAAGGCGCCTGCTTTTGAGACGGCAGGTACCACGCTGCATGAAGACGACGCGATCCGCCTCTGGACGCTGGACGGCGTCAATGGTGAAGTAGGCGACGTACTGATCGCCAGCATCAAGACCAAGATGCACGCCATCAGCCCGGACGTGGCCGAAGGTCTGGCGATGGGTGTGGACCTGGCCGAGAAAAGCTACAAGGGCATGGTGATCTGGTCCAACGACGAGATGTTCTCGGCCGGCGCCGACCTGCAGGCCATGCTGCCCGCCTTCATGATGGGCGGCGCCAAGGCGATTGAAGGGGCCGAGGCCGAACTGCAGAACGTGATGCTCAAGCTGCGCTACGCGGCGGTTCCCGTGGTGTCGGCGATCCGCGGCCTGGCGCTGGGCGGCGGTTGCGAAATGGCAGTGTATTCGGCCAAACGCGTGGCTGCGATGGAAAGCTATATCGGCCTCGTCGAAGTCGGCGTGGGCCTGGTGCCCGGCGCCGGTGGCCTGGCCTACATTGCCCGCCGTGCCGCCGAGAACGCGAGCACTTCAACCAACAAGGACATCCTGCCCTTCCTCACCGAAGGCTTCACGGCCGCCGCGATGGCCAAGGTGGGCACCAGTGCCATCGAAAGCCGCAAGATCGGGTACCTGCTCGACAGCGACGTGATCGTGCCGAACAAGGACGAGCTGCTGTTCGTGGCGCTCAACGAGGCGCGCGCACTGTTCAATTCGGGCTACCGCGCGCCGCACAAGCGCCAGTTCCCGGTGGTGGGCCGCAGCGGCCTGGCCACCATCAAGGGCCAGCTGGTCAATATGCGCGACGGCGGCTTCATCAGCGCGCATGACTTCCATATCGCCAGCCTGATCGCGGGTGTGGTCTGCGGCGGTGATGTCGATGCCGGCACGCTGGTGACGGAAGAGTATTTGATGACGCTGGAGCGTAAGGCCTTCTGCTCGCTGCTCGAACACCCGAAAACGCAAGAGCGGATCATGGGCATGATGAGTACGGGCAAGCCCGTCAGAAACTGRTGAACACCCCCATCGGACACTCACTGCGTGTAGCGCCTTTCCCCCTTGCAGGGGGCAACGCCTGCGGCCCGGCAAAGCCGGTTCCGCGGCGTTTGCTGGCCGGGAGAAGTTCATGAACGACCAACAACCCAACCGCCTGGCGCGGCAACTGCAGCGGCTTGAGGAAGTACCGGCGTTTGCCCGGGGCTGGTTCCGCAGCGTGGTGCTGCGCCGCGCTGTGCCATTCACCGGCACCGCCGGCCTGGACTTCATCGAAATGGGCACGGGCCGGGTCGAGATCGGCATCAGGAACGAGAAGAAGGTGCAGAACCACATAGGCGGCGTGCATGCCTCGGCCATGAACTTGCTGGCCGAAACCGCCACCGGCATGGTGGTGGGCATGAATGTGCGCGACGACTGCATTCCGCTGGCCAAGGAGCTGAAGATGGCGTTCAAGAAGCGCGCCACTGGCGCTCTGCGCGCCGTGGCCACGTTGAGCGACGAGCAGCGCGCGGCCATGC
>NZ_JBFUGX010000090.1:0-9141 GCF_056402675.1 Polaromonas sp. P3_C2
CCTAAGGACTGTTCGAAGCTCGTATTGTAGCAAAGCAAAACGGCTATCTTGCTTCGCCCCGAAAATTTGCCGAAAAAAGTCCTGCAGCCGGGTTCAACGTCTCCGCGCGGACCGCACGCCCGGCACCTCGGCCACGACGGCCAGCACCTGGTTAAGCCGGCCCGATTGCGCAACTTCAACGGTGAATGTCATCCACGCCGTGCCGCCGCGGTTGTCCTTGACCGACTGTGTCTGCACACCAATCACATTCATTTTTTCCTTGGCGAATACCTCGGAAATATCGCGCAGCAAGCCCTGCCTGTCCGCCGCCTCCACGGCCACATCCACCGGATACACCGCGCCATCCGCCGTCTTGGGTGCGTTCCATTCAACCTCAATCACGCGGTCGGGGCTGCCGCTGGCCATGTTGCGAAAATTGCTGCAGTCGCTGCGGTGGATGCTGACCCCTTTGCCCTTGGTGACGAAACCGAGAATTTCATCCGGCGGCGCCGGCTTGCAGCATTTGGCCAATTGCGTCAGCAGGGAACCCATGCCGACCACCAGCACGCCGCCGCCACTTTTGGATTTCTGATTCGGCGGACGCGCTTTTTTTGCCAGCACATAGTCGTCCTGGCTCAACATCGGTTCGGGTGGCCTGAGCATGTTTTCAATCGTGCGCAGTGACAACTCGTCCTTGCCCACTACTTCAAACAAATCATCCGCCGCCTTGAAGCCGAGTTGCACCGCCAGGTCGTCCAGCTTCATGGCGGTCTTGCCCTCGCGCTGAAGCAGTTTTTCCACGGCCTCGCGACCCCGGGCCACGGTTTGCTCCATGGCCAACGCGTTGAACCATGCGCGGACTTTCGACTTTGCACGGTGGCTGCACAAGAAACCGAGCTCGGGGTTAAGCCAGTCGCGCGAAGGTCCGCCTTCCTTCACGGTGATCACTTCCACCGTCTGGCCGTTTTGCAAGGGCGTATTCAGCGGCACCATGACACCGTCAATGCGCGCGCCCCGGCAACGGTGTCCCAGGCTGGTGTGCACGCTGTAAGCAAAATCTACCGTCGTCGCGCCCTGCGGCAACTCCACGATGGCGGCATCGGGCGTCAGAACATAGATACGGTCTTCGAACAGGCCCTGCTTGGCGTCGCGTGCACGCTGGGAGGCCGGGCCCGAGAGATCCCTCTCCCACGCGAGCAGTTGCCGCAGCACGGCGATCTTGGCGTCATATTCGCTGCTGGCCGACACGCCCGCGTAACCCTTGGCACCCGCCTCCTTGTAGGCCCAATGCGCAGCCACGCCGTGCTCGGCATGGTCATGCATGGCCTGCGTGCGCACCTGTATCTCCACCGCCCGCCCGCCATCGTCACGCACTACGGTGTGCAATGACTGGTAGCCATTGGACTTGGGCTTGGCGATGTAGTCGTCAAACTCGCCGTCCACCGGCGTGAAGCGGGAATGCACAAAACCGAGCGCGGCATAACAGCCCTTCACGTCGGCGGCAATCACACGCAAGGCACGGATGTCAAACACCTGCTCGAAGTCGAGCGACTTGCCGCGCATTTTTTTAACGATGCTGTAGATGTGCTTGGGTCGGCCCTGCACCAGCGCGGCAATGCCGTTCTGGTTCAGTTCGCGCTCCAGCTGCGCACGCAAGGCCTCCATGAAGCCTTCGCGCTCCACGCGCTTTTCATCCAGCAGGCGGGCTGTCTGCTTGTAGGTATCGGGTTCCAGAAAACGGAAAGCCAGGTCTTCCATTTCCCATTTGATCTGCCAGATGCCCAGGCGGTTGGCCAGCGGCGCAAACACATGCAGGGATTCGTGCGCCAACGGCAAAGGGGCAGGTTGCCGGGTGGCCGCGTAATGGCGCAGGGTTTGAAGCCGCGACGCCAGCCGCAACATCACCACCCGCAAGTCGCGCGAAAACGCCAGCAGCATCTTGCGGACGTTTTCGGTTTGCGCGGCCGGGTCGTCCAGCAGATGCGCCTTGGCATTGGCAGTACGAGCCTGCCGCTGCACCTGCACCAATTTGGTGGTCTCCAGCGCCAGTGCAGCGTAGTTGGCGCCGARGGCCTTGGTGATGACTTCCTGCGGCTTGTTCAGGTGCTGGCACGCATACACCAGGTAGGTCGCGGCCTGCATGGCTTCCGAACCGCCGATGTTTTTCAGGATGGCAGCCACAGCGTCGGCATGCGCCAGGATGTTTTCACCCGTGTCGTGCGTTTCGCTGGCGATCAGAGGCTCGGCAAACGCCCGGGCACGGGCCAGCGCATGCGGCTGGTCCGGCAGGCTGTCGGCCGTAGCGGTCACGATGGAGGCGTTCGCCCCCTGGGAGGCTGTCGGGCTACCGGGCCCGACCACATTGCTTTTCATGAAACTTCAGTCAAATAGTTGCGAGGCTGGCAGCGCCGCATTGCGGCACTTACCCAGCATTACCCAATTCAATACCCGGGTGCTACCCAAGCAGGAAACCCGACACGGCGGCCACCTGGTCCGCAGCGATCAGCGTGGGCGCATGGCCTACCCCGTCGAACTCCACCAGGCGCGCGCGCGGGCCGCGGGCCGTCATGGCCTGAGCCGTCTGGGAGCTCAGCAAGTCCGACTGCTTGCCGCGGATCACCAGCGTTTCGGCCTTGATATTGTCGTAGAGCTGCCAGAGCACGGCTTCACCCTGGCGCGCGGAGTCCTCGGTCTCCTGCTTGAACGGCACAGCGATGGCCGGGTCGTAATGCAGGCGCCACTTGGCATCGGCGGCGTCCGAGACGCGCCGGAGCATGGGACGCGACAGCGCCAGCCACTGTTCGGGCGTGTGCGGGCCAAAGCTTTGGGAAATCGCCCACATGGCATCGGCCGCTTCCTGCACCGACCCGAAGTGACCGGCCTGCCCCAGATAGGTGCCGATTCGCACGATTGCCTGCCACTGGATGGCCGGCCCGACGTCATTGAGCACCAGGCGGCGCACCGCCGTGGGCAAGGGCAGACCAGGCGTCCCACACACCGCCACGCCGATCAGGCCGCCCATGCTGGTACCCACCCAGTCCAGCGAAACCACAGGCGCCTGCGCGTGCAGCTGGCCCAGCAGCGCCAGCATGTCGGCGGCATAGCCTCGCAGCTGGTAACCCATGGGGTCTTTGAGCCAGTCGCTTTCCCCACGGCCCACCACGTCGGGGCAGACCACGCGAATGCCGTCCGGCGCCTGCTCGCAGAGCGTGCGCGCCAGCACGTCAAAATCGCGGCCCTGCCGCGACAGGCCATGCACGCACACCACAACGTGCGTGCTGTCCGGCTGGCCCCATTGCCAGTACGCCATGCGATGCCCGCCTGCGGCGTCCGGGCAATTTACGTAGTTCAGCGTAGGTTGGGTCATGGTGCGGCAGTTCAATTCAAAGGCTTGATAATTGCTTGAAAAATCGGCGATGCGCAGCCTGCACCGCGCGCTGTTCAGAATCCCAGCTCAACCATCGTAAATCATCCGGAGAAACATCATGCTCAAAGGTAAAACAGCTCTCGTCACCGGCTCGACCAGCGGGATCGGCCTGGGCATCGCCAAGGCGCTGGCAGCGCAAGGCGCCAACATCGTCATTAACGGCTTCGGCGACGTGGACGGCCCCAAGGCCGAGATCGAAGCGCTGGGTGTGCGCGTGGCCTACCACGGCGCCGACATGAGCAAGCCCGCCGACATCGAGGACATGATGCGGTTCGCTGCCGCGCAATTCGGCCAGGTCGACATCCTCGTCAACAATGCCGGCATCCAGCACGTCGCCCGCGTCGAGAACTTCCCGGTCGAGAAATGGGACGCTGTGATCGCCATCAACCTGAGCAGCGCCTTTCATGCCACCCGCCTGGCATTGCCTGCCATGCTGGCCGCCAATGGAGGCAAGGGCTGGGGACGCATCATCAATGTGGCGTCGGTCCACGGCCTCGTGGGCTCTGCAGAAAAATCCGCCTATGTCGCCGCCAAGCACGGCATTGTGGGTCTGACCAAGGTCACCGCCCTCGAAAATGCCACCACCGGCGTCACCTGCAACGCCATATGCCCAGGCTGGGTACTGACGCCTCTGGTGCAAAAACAGGTGGACGCCAAAGCCGCGGCCGGAAACATCAGCAACGAAGCCGCCAAGCAACAACTGCTGGGTGAAAAAGAACCTTCGCTGCAGTTCACCACACCCGAAGAGCTGGGCGCGCTGGCGGTGTTTTTCTGCTCACCGGCCGGCAATAATGTGCGCGGCGTGGCCTGGAACATGGATGGCGGGTGGGCGGCGCAGTAAAGATCAAGCCGTTTGCAACATCCGGCCCACATAGTCGCCAATTGCCAGTGAGCTTGTCAGCCCTGGCGATTCAATACCAAAAAGATTGACGAGCCTTGCCACGCCGTGATCACGCGGTCCCTGGATCAGAAAATCTTTGGCAGCCTCATGAGGCGCCTGGATCTTGGGGCGTATGCCCGAATAACCCGGCATGAGCGCACCGTCGGCCAATGCGGGCCAGTACTTGCGTACTTCGGCATAAAAAGCATCGCCGCGCGCCGGGTCCACCACCAGGTCGTCGGGTGAATCGACCCATTGCACATCGGGCCCGAACTTGGCCTGGCCGCCTAGGTCGATGGTCAGGTGCACGCCCAGGCCGGCGGCTTCGGGCACGGGGTAGATCAGGCGGCTGAAGGGCGAACGGCCGGGCAAGGTGAAGTAGTTGCCTTTGGCGTAATGGCTGGGCGGCACATGCTGCGCCGGAAAGCCGGCAAAGCGGCTGGCCAGGTGCTGGGCCTGCAGCCCGGCGGCGTTGACGACGGTCCTGGCTTGCAGTTCCGTACCGTCTTTTGCTATTAAATTAATAGCTGCTTGCGCACACTCCGCATGGGCCAGGGGCGAATTAAGCACCACAAGCCCGCCTGCATTCTCAAGATCGCCCTGCAGCGCCAGCATGAGGCCGTGGCTGTCGACAATACCGGTGCTGGGCGAATGCAGCGCCGCCACGCATTCGAGTTGCGGCTCCATCGCCCGGGCTTCTTCGCGGGTCAACAGTACCAGGTCGTTCACGCCGTTGGCGGCGGCCTTTTCACGGATGGCCTGCAGCTGCGCCACCTGAGCCTCGCTGGTCGCTACGATCAGCTTGCCGCAGCGCTTGTGGCCTATGCCGCGTTCCGCGCAGTAGTCGTACAGCAGGCCCTTGCCTTCTACGCAGAGCCGCGCCTTGAGCGAGCCCTGTGGGTAGTAAATGCCGGCGTGAATCACCTCGCTGTTGCGCGAGCTGGTGCCTGCGCCTATCGCGTCGGCGGCTTCCAGCACCATTACCTCCCTGCCCTGCAAGGCCAGCGCACGCGCCACCGCCAGGCCCACCACGCCTGCACCAATCACCACACAGTCGACCTGGTCCATATCAGACGCCCTCGAAACCTTCAATGACGTTGACGGCATTGGTGCCCAGCGCCGCGGCGGCGTAACCGCCTTCGAGCACAAATACCGTGGGCAACCCCAACTTGCCCAGGCGTTCGCCCAGGCGGATAAAGTCGCCAGGCAGCAGCGCGAATTTGGAGATGGGGTCTTCGGCAAAGGTGTCCAGCCCCAGCGACACCACCAGCGCGTCGGCGCGGTGCTGCTTGATGCGCAGGCATGCCGCTTCCAGCGCCTCAAACCAGCGCAGCACGGTACAACCGGCGGCCAGCGGCAGATTCAGGTTAAAACCTTCGCCCTCGCCCGCTCCGGTTTCGTCGGCATAGCCCAGGTAGAACGGATATTCGGTCAAGGGGTCGCCGTGCAGGCTCACGAAAAGCACATCAGCGCGGTCATAAAAAATGCTTTGTGTCCCGTTGCCGTGGTGGTAGTCCACGTCCAGCACCGCCACGCGCGCGGCGCCACCGTCCCGAAACGCCTGGGCAGCGACTGCAGCGTTGTTCAGGAAGCTGTAGCCTCCCATGAAGTCGGCCCCTGCATGGTGGCCGGGTGGACGGCTGCAGCAGAACACGCCGCGCGCAGCGGACTGGCCGGTCGCCAGCAAAGCGGCAGCGCTGGCGGCGGCATCTGCACCAGCCTTGGCGGCTGTCCAGGTCCCCGCGGAAAGCGGTGACCCGTTGTCCATCGAATAAAGCCCCAGCCGTGCGGTGAAATTGACGGGCTCCACATCGCTGCGCAAAGTACGCACGGGCCAGACAGAGGGAAAAGGCTGCCGCTGGTCGTTGCCCTCTTCAAGCGCCACCCAGTCGCGCCACGCATGCTCGAGAAACGCCAGGTAACGGGCACTGTGCACTTTGGCCAACAGCGTGCGGCTGTCGGCCTGGGGCGTGCGCAGCTCGTGGCCGCGCTCGCTCAGGCGGGCCTTAACGTACTCGGCGCGCGCCGGGGTTTCAAAACACGGCACGCGCTCACCGCGGTAGAACTCGAACGCAGGGGCGTGATCGTGGTGGCTGTCGCTGAAAAAAGTAAGCATGGTGGCGAATGGTTTGGTTCGTTCATGAAAAGGAGGTGATGGTGGTTACCCGAACAGCGCAGCGCGCCGCCATCAAAGTGTGCGCGGGTCGGTCTTCAGCAACACCTCGACCAATGAGCGCAACGTCGCCTTCAGCGGCCCGGCGCCCGGTGTCATCTCCAGCGTGGTTTCGTCCATGTACAGCTTGCGGTTGATCTCCAGCTGGATGCTGTGCCGGTGCCCGGCCGGGTTGCTGTAGCGGCGCACCAGTTCCACGCCTTTGTAGGGGTGGTTGTAGGCCACGCTGTAACCCTGCGCGCGCAGGTGCTCACACACCAGTGTCGACAACGCCTTGCTGGCAGTTGTGCCTTCACGGTCGCCGACCACAAAGTCCGCATGCGCCTCACCCGGAAAATCGGTGGCGCTGCCCGAAGCCACTGCCGGCATGGAGTGGCAATTGATGTGGATGCTGTAGCCGCGCTGCCGCCAGGCGGCATCAATCGCCTGCGCCACGGCGGCGTGGTAGGGCTTCCAGCACTGCTCGATGCGCGCCTGGATTTCCGCCACCCCCAGTTTGCGGTCATACAGCGGCACGCCTTCGTCGGTGGTGCGCCAGATCAGCCCCTTGCCCAGGCGGACCTTGGACATGACCTGGGGATCATCGTCTACCGGTTCGGGCCAGGGCGCTTCCAGCAGGGACACATCCATTTCGGTGGTGTTGCGGTTGGCGTCCAGGTAGCTTCGGGGGAAATGCGCCTCAACCCAATGCGCACCCAATGCCGGCGCAAAGTCATACAGTTTTTCGACATGGGTGTCTTCTGCGCTGCGCAGCACGGCGAGCTCGCAGGCATGCCCGAAATCAGCCGGATACACCGTCCCGCTGTGCGGGGAATCAAGAACCAGCGGAGTGCTTCCGGGCAGGTAGGTAATGGAGGGCATGCACTGACTTTAGCAGCAGCACATTGGCAAACGGACGGTGGCGCTCCAAGGTTCAGCCCTTTCGCAAACTTCCGTTTGTCCTACAGGGTTTTAACTTTTAGCCCCACAACAGTGTGTGGGTGCGGCCCTTAAATTTCACAGCGGAAAGCCCGCTAAACCGCTTTTTCCAAAAGAAAAAGTGCATTCCGAAAATTCATTGATTGAAGGAACCACCATGCCATCATTGACCCGCAAACTCTCCGCAACCGTGCTGGCTGCTGCTGCCCTGGCTGCGGCCGCAGGGGCCAACGCCCAAAGCGGTTCGACATCGTCCAACACCACGTACAGCAGCAATTATTCGTTTTACGCACCGGGCTCGCGCTATTTCGGCCTGAACGTGGGCAGCTCAGACTTTTCCCTGCCAAGCGGTGCCGGCGGTTTTCCTTCCGACAACAGGGACACGTCGTACAACATCTACGGCGGCAGCTATTTCAACAACAACTTCGGCCTGGAACTGGGCTATACCGATTTCGGCAAGATCAACCGTGGCGGCGGGCAGACCGATGCAGAAGGCATCAACCTGAGCCTGGTCGGCCGTTTGCCAATGAGCAACTCCTTCAACCTGCTGGGCAAGCTGGGGACGACCTATGGACGCAGCCACGTGTCCGCCGCACCTGCGTCCGGCATTGCCACAGGCAGCGAAAGCAATTGGGGCGTGTCGTATGGCCTGGGGGCCGAATGGGCATTCACCCCTACCTTGTCGGCGGTGCTGCAGTGGGACGAGCATGACATGAAGTACCCCGGTGGCGGCAAGGAACGCCTCAGCACCACCAGCATAGGCCTGCGCTACCGCTTCTAGGCCGTTGTGGCAGCGTAGCCAACAGCCAAAAGCCCGCATGCCTTTCATGGCATGCGGGCTTTTTTCATGTTTTCGCTTCACGCATTCACTATCAATTTCATAGCTGCTTGCGCCCGCTATTCTTTGCTTTCAAGCATTTTCTTCTTATAAAACCGCGTGCACGTGCGGTGCCAGCATCTCCTGCAACAGCCAGGTTCCGGCACGGCCCAAGGGGCGCTGGCGTGACCATACGGCGTCCACAGGCACCCTGCGCGGCCAGCCGCGCGCATGAAGTTCGACCAGTTTGCCAGCGGCAAAGCGCGTCACCATCCAGCGYGGAATGGCCGCCCATCCAAAACCCAACACCGCCATTTCCAGCAGCATGAGATAGCTGGGAGCGGACCAGGCGCGGCGCGACTGGCGCGCCCCATGTGAGCCCCGGACTCCCTGCGCACCCCGCTCCATCTCTATATAGGTATCCAGCCGCAGCTCCCTGAAATTGACCAGAACGTCGGGCGTGATGTCTTTCATGCTGGCCAATGGGTGGGCGGCCGCCACAAACAGGGTGATTTCAGACTGCTCGGCAATCGTGGCCGAACCGATGTCCGGCGGATAAGCGCCCTGGGCTGCTACCACGCCAATGTTTGCCCGCCCTGTTTGCACCAGCGACACTAGGTCGCCGTGTTCGGCAATCAGGCACTCAAACTCCAGGTCGGGAAAGCTTTTCTCAAAAGCCGAAAGCATTTCTTCAAACCGGTCTGACTGGTAGGTGTCCGACCAGACCACGCTGAGCCTGGGCTCAAGGCCGCCCCCAAGCTGGCTGGCAGCGCGGTCAAGCCGGTCACTGGCAGCGAGGATTTCCTGCACCTTGCCCAGCATGACCCGTCCGTGTTCCGTCAGTGCCGGCTTTCGGSTGCTCCGGTCAAACAGGTTCAGGCCAAGGTCGATTTCCAGGTTGGCAATCGCACTGCTCACCGTCGACTGGCTTTTGCCCAGTTTGCGGG
>NZ_JBFUGX010000091.1:0-9140 GCF_056402675.1 Polaromonas sp. P3_C2
GTCTGCTTGCGCTCGGCCGTGATCGTGATGGCCGAGACCAGCAGGTCGCGGTCGCCCTGGTTCAGGGAGTTGAAGATGCCTTCCCATGGCGTATTCAGGAACTTGACTTCGATGCCGGCTTTCTGCGCCACGGCCTTGACGACTTCGATGTCGAAACCGACGATCTCGCCTTTGTCGTTCTGGGACTCAAAAGGTACATACGCGGCGTCCGTGCCGACGACGTACACCTTGGCCGCAGGTGCGGGTGCCGAGGCGGCAGGAGCGGGTGCACTGGCTGCGGGTGCCGGCGGCTCGGTCTTGCTGCAGGCGGCCAGAACGATACCGGCGACCAGGGTGCCGGCGGTTTGCAGGAAACGTCGCGTTGAAATGGAGTAGGAAGACATGAAGTCCCTCAAAAAAGGTTGAAATGATGGTGATGCCCGTCAAGCCATGCGGTCAGGCGTGGCCTCCGGCATACGAACAAAAAGTATAAACCGCAGCCCTGGGGTCAAACAGCCCCTTTCAGTAGCCTTGGTGACTGTTCAAGGCCTTAACGCCGGTATATACCCTTACGTACGGTGCAAGGTTTAGCAACTTTCACGCCACAGTAGCGCGGGTACTCGGTGGTGGCTTGCAAATCAATAGCGATGCCTGGCGCGTGTGCAGAAATCGTTAATGGACAAGGCCCAGCTCACGCACGCGGTCCACGTGCGCCAGCAGCGAGCGTTTGGCCACCGGCCAGATACGCGGGTCCACGTCGTCGTACGCGCCTGCGACCCAGTCGTCGATCGTGCCTTCCGGGTGGGCCTGCATCACGCGCATGATCTTGGCTTCGCGTTGCAGGCGATGCGCCTTGAGCCGGGCAATCGCATTCTTTGCGTCCGCCAGTACGTAGCCATGCGCCGGGGCAATGAACCCGATCTGGTGTTCGTCGCAGGCCGCGCTCAGCGCATCCAGGGAATCCAGGTAGGCGCTCATGTCGCCGTCGGGCGGGTCAATGACCGTGGTGCTGCCGTTGAGGATGTGGTCGCCGCTGAACAGCAGGCCGTCTTCCACCAGCACCAGGCACACATGGTTGGCGGCATGGCCGGGCGTGTGCAGCACCTTCAGGGTATGGGTGATTTCGCCTTCCGGCCCTTTGCTGGTGAGCGCAAGCAGCTCCTGATTTGATAGCGTTCGATCTGGCGAGAAGGCGCTGGCGGCGCGCGCGGTGGGTGCCGAGGGCAGGCCCAGAATCGGCGGCGCAACGCTGCACATGGTCTGCAGCGGTTTGGCGCCGGGTGAATGGTCGGGGTGCGAGTGGGTGCACACAATCATGCGAATGTCGCCGCCGGCCGCCCGCCAGAGACGCTGCAGGTGCTCATGATCGGCCGGACCGGGGTCGATGGCGATGTAGCCGCTGCCAGGGTCGCCGACCAGGTAGCTGTTGGTGCCCGGCCCGGTCATCACGCCGGGGTTGGGCGCCGTCAGGCGCATCACGTTGTGAAGCAACGCCACGGGCTGTGATGTCTGCCAGTCAAGCGCATGCACGATCTGCCCGTCCGGGCAGGTCAGCGCCAGCTCGCCATAGGGCGCTTCGTGTTCCATATAGCGCGCCTCCTTGCCGGCCAGCAGCCCGGCGCGCGGGCAGGAGGTCCAGAGCGGGACTTCGGACGCGCAGGCCGCCAGCACCGAGGCCACGTCGGGATAGTGCTGCAGCCTTTCCAGTGTGCGTATGGTGGGGAAGATGATGAAAAATCCTCCCGCCGCGTGCCGCGCCAGCGCCTCGGCCGGCCGCACCCAGACCGGCTCAAACTGCTCGGCCTCGTCGGCCACCGGGCTTTGCCCTTCGGGCATGYGCGCAACAAGAAAAGGCACATCAAAGCGGCGCGGCAGGTCGCGGTCGGTGACCCAGTGCGCTAGCACAAACACCTCGTCGCCCGCCAGCGTGAGGCCGCGCTCGCGGCATTGCGCGGCGAAGGGCGCCTTGCGGTCCAGCGAAGCGATGTCGGCCGTCGTCGCATGGCTGCCATCCGCGTGGCGCGCCAGCAGCACGCCGAGTTCTTCAAAGCTTTCGCGGATGGCCGCGATGGCCTGGGTCAGGTGCAGATCGCTTTGCGTGGCCCGCCGGGTGGACTGTGCATGCGCCGCGGCATCCGCCGCGTCGATGCCGCCGCCGGGAAAGACATAGGCCCCCGGGGCGAAACTGGCGCTCGTGGATCGCCGCGTCATCAGGACTTCGACACCGTGCGGGGTGTCGCGCAGCAACAGCACGGTGGCCGCCGGGCGTACAGGCGCGGGTTCGCGCGAAGGATGGAGCAGTTGGGAAGGACGTGGCATCCGCAAATTATGGCTTCGGGGCTGCGCGGGCGTTGACGGCGGGTTTTGGCGTATTTTTCTGCCCTGCAAAACCGTGGCAAACCATGCGTATCGCCCCGAATTCCTTCAAAACAACGGCCGGTGGATGCGAAATGGCCGATTCACCTCTTTAAGTGCCGCCTTCGCACCGCAGATAATTCCCCCATGCGAATCCGATTCACCAAAATGCAGGGCGCGGGCAATGACTTTGTCATGCTCGACGAAACCCGCGCCCCGCTGGGCCTCTCCACCGCGCAATACCGCTTCCTGGCCGATCGCCACTTCGGCGTGGGCGCCGACCAGATTCTCTCGGTGCGGCCGCCGCCCAAGGATGCTGGCGAAGGCATCGACTTCGAGTACGTGATCCACAACGCCGACGGCGGCGAAGTTGAGCAGTGCGGCAACGGCGCGCGCTGCTTTGTGCGCTTTGTGCGCGAGCAGGGGCTGACGACAAAGGACGTCGTGAGGGTCAAGACCCTGAGCGGCATCATCGAGCCGCGCATGCAGGCTGACGGGCGTGTCACGGTCGACATGGGCGCGCCGGTGTTTGATCCGGTGCGAATTCCTTTTGACACGTCGGGCCTCACGCCTGTGACCCAAGGTTCATGGCAAAAATGGCCGCTGGCCCTTGATGGGTCAGCGCAAGCAGCTCCTCTTTTGATAGCGGCGTTGTCGATGGGCAACCCGCATGCGGTGCAACTGGTGGACGACGTGGACGCTGCGCCGGTGTTGCAAACCGGCCCGCTGATTGAAAACCACGTGCGCTTTCCGCGTCGTGTGAACGCTGGCTTCATGCAGGTGGTTTCGCGCAGCCAGATCCGCCTGCGGGTCTTTGAGCGCGGCGCGGGCGAGACGCTGGCCTGCGGCACGGGCGCCTGCGCGGCGGTGGTGGCGGGCATACGCTGGGGCCTGCTGGATGCGCGGGTGGACGTGATGACGCGGGGCGGCCAGCTCACCATCGAATGGCCGGGCCAGCTGGATGCACCCGTCATGATGACCGGGCCGGCTACGACGGTGTTTAAGTCCGAAATCGAAATCCCGGACGGGATCTAAGTTCACCCCCTTCCAGGGGCGGCGCCTGGGGCCGGCAAAGCCGGACCCTCGGCCCCCGCTGGTGGAATGCCTCGTTAGTTACGGCCGTCGGCCTCTTCAAGCCAGGGGTGCCGTGGAACCGGCTTTGCCGGGCCGCAGGCACCGTCCCCTGCAAGGGGAAAAGGGCTACACGCAGTGAGCCCGATAGGGGTGTGCTATTTTTCGGCTTTGCCGGGCCGCAGGCGGGCGGCCCCCTCGGGGGGCAGGAAGTTACACGAAGTGAACGACCGTGGGGGCCCATTTCCGGCTCATTTCCCTACAATGCCCGGATGAATCCAACCGAACACCCCATCACCGAAGACGACATCGCCAACTTCCTGGCCAACACGCCCGACTTCTTCGAGCGCCACGCCGAACTGCTGGCTTCGGTGCAACTGTCCAGCGGACACGGCAACCGTGCCGTCAGCCTGCAGGAACGCCAGGCGCTCATGCTGCGAGAAAAGATCAAGGGTCTGGAAACGCGGATGGTCGACATGATCCGCCACGGGCAGGACAACGTGGCCATTGCCGACAAGATGCAGCGCTGGACACGCAAGCTGCTGCAGGCGACGCAGGCGCGCGACCTGCCGGGCGCCATTGTCGAAGGCATCACCGGCGAATTCCTGATCCCACAGGCCGCCATCAAGGTCTGGGATGTGAACGGGATTTTTTCGGATGAGAGTTTTGCGACCGATGTGAGCGAGGACGCCAAAACCTTTGCCTCTTCATTGAGCGCACCTTACTGCGGCGTCAATTCGGGCTTCGAAGCGGTCAACTGGCTGCCCGAGCCCGCGGTGGCCTTGTCGATCGCGCTGATACCGCTGCGCGCCGCAGCGGGCGCGGAGGTCTCGGGCCTGCTTGTGCTGGCTTCACCCGACCCGGAACGTTTTCACAGCGGTATGGGCACGGATTTCCTGGAGCGCCTGGGCGAACTGGCCGGCGCGGCGCTGACGCGGCTGCGGCCCCAGCCGGTCACTGCCGAATAGGCACCGGGGCCATGCACCACGGCCATGATGCAAACGCCGCCTTCGACCTCTGAATTCGGCGGCGGGCAGCCAGTGTTGCCGCCGTCCGATCCGCTGGTCGAGCGTTACCTGGAACATGTGCGTGTGGAAAAGCGCCTGGCCCAGCGCACCGTGGAGCTCTACGCGCTCGACCTRCAAAAGCTCGAAGCCAATGCACACCAGGCCAGGGTGGCGCTGGTGGCGGTGCAAAACGTGCACATGCGGCGCTGGGTGGCGCAAATGCATGGTGCGGGGCGCAGCGGCCGAGGCATTGCGCTCATCCTTTCAGGCTGGCGCGGCTTTTACACCTGGCTGGGCCGCGAAGGCCTGATCAGCGGCAACCCCGTGCAGGACGTGCGGGCGCCCAAAGCCGCCAAGCCCTTGCCCAAAGCCCTGAGTGTGGACGAAGCCGTGCAGCTCGCGGGCTACCAGGCCGACGCTTCGGATGGCGACCCGCAGCTGGAGCTGCGCGACCAATGCATCACCGAACTGCTGTATGGCTGCGGGCTGCGTATCGGCGAGCTGGTGGGGCTGGATGTGAAGGCCAGTGCGCAGGCGCGCGGCTGGATCGACACGGATGCAGCCGAAGCTTATGTGCTGGGCAAGGGGTCCAAAAGGCGCAGCGTGCCGGTCGGTCGGGCTGCGCTGCAATCACTGCAGCAGTGGCTTGCCGCCCGGGCCAGCTGGGCGCGTGAAGACCATGCGCTTTTTATCAACCAGCGCGGCACCCGACTGACGCCACAGCACATCCGGGTGCGGCTGAAGCAGCGCTCGCTGAAGGCGGGGCTGGCAACGCCGGTGCACCCGCACATGCTGCGTCACTCTTTTGCCAGCCATGTGCTGCAGTCGAGCGGTGATTTGCGTGCGGTCCAGGAGTTACTGGGCCATGCAAACATCACGACCACGCAGGTCTACACCCGGCTGGATTTCCAGCACCTGGCCAAGGTGTATGACGCGGCGCACCCGCGGGCCCTGTCGAAAGCCGGAAAGGCCGGCGCGGGCGCGCCGGCATCACCAGGAAGCCTGGCGAAGGCGGACAAAGACGCTAAAGACAAAGCCTGAGCCTGGCACCAGCACTGGTGCCAGGCGGTGCTCAGGCTGGACTGGGACGGTCGCGCCTTGCCGGCCGTGCCGGCGGCACGTCCCCGAGCATGAACACCGCCCGCTTGCTGTCGGCCGGGGCGGCTGCCAGGCGCTCTTCAAGCTGGGTCAGCAGGGCCTGGGCATTCGAGCCCTGGTAGGGCACYAGGGCGTACGCGACATGCACCTGTGCGACGCAGTCCACGTGCAGGCCTTTGTAGGGCATGAGGCAGCGCGCCACGATGCGCGGCCCGAGCGTGCCGGCGTCCTCGGCATTGAAGGGGCCTTCGACCAGCATGCCGAAGCGCCGCTCCGACAGCCGCGCTGCGCTGTCGATCTCGCGTGCGGTGGACAAAAGGCGTTCGGCCACATGCAGCGGCAATTCTTCGGCGGCCTTGCGCCCGAAATCGCGCTGGATCTGCTCGGAGTTGACCAGGTCGATGATCATCACCGCGCTTTGGTGGCGCAGCCGTTCGGAACGCGCAATCATGCGGATCAGGCGCTCGGCAAACACGTGGCCGTTGATGAGACCCGTGGCCGGATCCACCCGGTCCAGGCCCTGGATGCGGCGGATGTTTTCGCGCCGGTGCTGGCTGCGCAGCATCAATACCAGCATGGCGATGGGCAGATGCAGCGCCACACCCAGCTGCATGCCGTGCTGCGTCAGAAAGCCGATGGGCACCAGCTCGGCATTGCGGGCCATGGTCCATCCGGCGGCGGCCAGAACCGGCACATATGACAGCATCAGCCATGGTGCAAACCGGTCGCCACGGCGCCAGGCCCAACCCATGACCAGCATGCAGCTGAACTCCAGCAGCAGCACGATGGGAATGAACAGGTCCATCCGCGACGCGGAGGGAACCAGCGCCAGCGCCACAGCCGCCAGCACGCCCAGCGCGGCCTGGCCCACCGTCAGCCAGTGCAGGCGCAATGAGCGTTCGGGCAAGGCCACCACCGCGGAAATGAACAGCAGGGTGGCCGACACCGCCAGCATGGGCAGTACGGATGTCGAAATGTCGTTCCACCCCGGCCACGCCGGCCACAGGTGCAGCCCCGCGATGCCGGTGACGGTCGCCTGCGTCAGGCCCATCAGGGTCACGCAGAGGGCGTAGTAACCGTAGGCGGTGTCGCGCAGTGAAATAGCGCCCAGCGCCGAGATCAGTGCCGCCAGCCCCGTCAGCCCGAAGAAGATGCCCAGGATCAGGGAAACACGCTGCTCTGAGTGGCTCAGGTGCCCCTCGCTGATGAACTGCAGCGGCGCGCTGAACGCATGGCCGTTCTCCAGGCGCAAAAGGTAATGGGTGGGTACCTCGGCCGACAGCGCGATGGGCAGCAGGGGATGGCGGTGCGGCACCGGCCATTTGTCTACCGCCACCAGGTCGCCGGCACGCTGCTCGTTCCAGCGGCCGACACCGTCCAGGGTATACAGCGAAGCCCGGTCGATGGACGGGTAGGGAACCTCAAGGTACCAGCGCTCTGCGTCGGGCGCCGGTGGCACGTTAAAGCGCACCCACATGGCCTGGCCGCTGGTCACCGGGTAGATCGCGTTGCCGTGTGTCGGCTTCCAGGGGATGTCGGGGGTCGCGGCAACCTGCTCGGGGGTGAACTGGCCGGTCGTGTCTATCCAGTAGTCGCCCCAGTCCTGCAGTGCGACAGGTTCTGTCTGGGTGTCCAGGTCCAGTATGGTGCGCGATCGTGCATCCAGGCTGGTCAGCGCCAGCAGCGAGCCCATGAACAGGCTGATAACCAGCCCCAGCAACAGAGTGCGGACGGGTGCGGGCRTGCGCATGGCCGGGCTTGCCAGCGGCCCGTGTTTCTTCCATTGCCGCGAAAATGAGGTCAAAAACATTAACCTGCGATTGTCGCAAAACTTTCACGAAAATTACACCGAGCTGTCAAACCGCTGTCGGCCGGCTCATTTGTCAGGGTGGACACTCCGTGCCCAAGAGGGGGTGACGCTATCAGCCGCGACAATAGCGGCATGAAAATAATTCGACTGCGGGACGGCAAGGAGCGCTCATTGCTGCGGCGCCATCCCTGGATTTTTGACGGCGCCATTGCCAAGGGGGGCGGTGACGCGGGCGAGACCGTGCGGGTTGAAAGCCACGCCGGCGTTTTTTTGGGCTGGGCCGCTTTCAGCCCGGCCTCCAGGATCCGGGCCCGGGTCTGGAGCTTTGACGAAGCCCAACGCATCGACGCGGCCTTCTTTTCAGCGCGCATCGCCCAGGCCCTGAAAGCACGGGAGCTGTTTGACATCCAGAGCGACGGGCGGCGGCTCATTCACGGCGAATCCGACGGCCTGCCGGGCCTGGTGGTGGACCGCTATGCGGACACGCTGGTGGCGCAGTTTTCCAGCTGCGGCGCAGAAAAATGGAAAAGTGTGATTGTCGAAGCCCTGCTTGCCCAGACCGGCCTGACGCGCCTGTACGAACGCTCCGACGCCAGTTCACGTGCCCTGGAAGGCCTGCCCGAAGTGACCGGCTGGCTGGCCGGCTCGGGCGAAACCGGCATCACCATCACCGAACACGACTGGAAGCTCAGCCTGGACGTGGCCGAAGGCCATAAGACCGGCTTTTACCTGGACCAGCGCGACAGCCGGCAGAAGTTTGCCGCCTACACGCGTCGTTTACAGTTCGGCCAGGTGCTCAACTGTTATTGCTATACCGGCGGCTTCACTGTGGCCGCGCTGGTCGGCGGCGCCGGGCACGTCACGTCGATTGATTCGTCCGGCCCGGCGATCGAGCGGGCCCGGGCCAATGTGGCGCTGAACGGCTTTGACGCCAGCCGCACCACTTTGCTGGATGCCGACGTCAACGCCTCGCTGCGCCAGTACCAGAAGGAAGGCCGGATGTTCGACGCCATCGTGCTGGACCCGCCCAAATTCGCGCCCACGGTGACGCATGCCGAGCGTGCCGCCCGTGCCTACAAGGACATTAACCGGCTGGCGTTGTCGATTCTGGCGCCCGGCGGCGTGCTGTTTACCTATTCCTGCTCGGGCGGGGTCAGCGCCGACCTGTTCCACAAAATCGTGGCCTCGGCCGGTATCGATGCGGGGGTGGACGCTTTCATCTCCGAGCGCATGGGCGGCGCACCCGACCATCCTATGACAGTAGCCTTCCCGGAAGGCGAATACCTGAAGGGCCTGGTGCTGGTGAAGCGGGTGGGCGGCTGATTTTTATATAAATAGTGGTTGCAGGTTAATAAAGACGGGTGCAAGCAGCTATTAAAAATATAGCGGATACGGGGCGGAAATTACCGCCTTGCGCTGTTTTTGGGGACCCTGCGCTTGACACGACCTGTAAAGTAACTGCTGGTCAAGGTGGTATTCACCGGGGCTGCGCGACGGGCTTGAACCCGCCGCTAAACTCCCCCACCTGTGTGGCTGCGACCTGCTTCGCCCTTCGCGCTACCCCTGCAATTCCTGTTTTTAGGTAACACCATGAGCTTGATTCCCGTCACCATCCTCACCGGCTTCCTGGGCTCCGGCAAAACCACGTTGCTCAAGCGCGTGCTGACCGAGGCGCACGGCCAGAAAATCGCTGTTATCGAGAACGAGTTTGGTGAAGAAAACATCGACAACGAAATCCTGGTCAATGACACCGAAGAAAACATCATCCAGATGAACAACGGCTGCATCTGCTGCTCGATCCGCGAAGACCTGCGCGAAAC
>NZ_JBFUGX010000092.1:0-9102 GCF_056402675.1 Polaromonas sp. P3_C2
GTCCAAGCGTAAGCCTTGCCTTCCAGAATTACGAAGCGGAGTTCGCTGCATTACCCGGAAAGTACGCCGCGCCCGATGGTCGCCTGCTTCTCGCGTGGAAGGGGCCAATTGTCGTCGGGTGTGCCGCGCTTCGCCGCGTTGACGCAACCACCTGCGAAATGAAGCGCGTCTACGTGCGGCCGGATGCGAGAGGCGAAAGCCTTGGCCGCCGGCTCATCGAGCGCATCGTCGATGAGGCGCGGGCTGCCGGCTACTCCCGCATCTGCCTCGATGTCCTGCCCGAGTTTTCCGCCGCACAGCACGTCTATGAAACGCTGGGCTTTCAGCCGGCGCCGCCCGTCACTTTCAATCCCGTTCCCGGCACCAAATACCTGGCCCTCGAACTTTCCCCGTCACAGATGCGATCTGAGACTTACTGGTTTCCCGCAAAGCGCTACGGTTGGGGCTGGGGCCTTCCAGCCGTGTGGCAAGGCTGGGCCGTCATGGCGGTCTTTGCCTTCCTGATTCTGGCCGGTGCCGTGTTCCTGCTTCCAGGTCACGGTCAAGCTCTATTCGTCATGTATTCGGCGCTTCTATGCGCCTTGCTCGTAGCCGTCTGCTGGCTAAAAGGCGAGCCCCCGAGCTGGCGCTGGGGTGGCAAGTGAAGTCACAGATGAATCCCACTCTTGCCGTCGCCGTACTCGCTATCGCCGCAAGCGGTGGCGCACTCGCCACCGGCTCCCTGTCGTTCGAAAGTGCCGGCTACGTTCTTGACTTCGAAGTCGGGCAACAGGAGCACCCAGTTCTGGCTGGTGTGTCATTTGCCGCACCTGGGGCGGGCTCGAGTTCGATGCTTCGGCCGCCGCATCTGGTGGTCGTGGCATTTGATACAAAGGCAAAGATTCTGCTCGTTCGCTACAAAAATCCCGGAGACAGCAAGTTGCCGCCAGATTTCGAACTCTCAGTCCGCGGCAATGACGGTATCTTAAAGTTGCCGAATCGCTCGGTCACCGGCAGGTTCAACTGGGAAATGTGAGCTGAGAATGCCACTCGCCGCATAACGCCAACGTTGAGTGCCGCAACGCGCATATGTTTCACCTTTACGATCACGAAACTTCTGGCAATGCCGGCAAGGTCCGCCTGCTGCTGGTCTTCCTGGGCATTCCGTATGATCGAACCCTCGTTCCCTTAACGGTCGATCATTTCAGCCGCCCTCGGTGGCCTGTTTGTATTGAATATTGGACCCCATCATGAACAAATTGCTTGTCTTCCAGCTCACGGTTCAAAGCTCCTATGTCGGCAACGTTGAGCATGATGCTGAAGGTGATCACTTCGACACGGTTCAGTGGTGGTTCTCGGAAAACGAGACCTGGCGCATCAAAACGTTTGCAATAGACCAGGACATCCACACGCATCGTATTGCTGGCCCAATCGCTGAAGAAGTTGCAATGGAGAACACCATGAAGCACTACGAAGACGTGGTCGAGAGAGCGTTTGCCGTCGAGTTCGACGATCTGGGTGACGAGAGCGAGGTGTCGGAAGTCATGGAAGATTTAGGGGGAGCCCCCGCGCTGGAGATTGCAAGAAACGGGAGCCAGTTTGCCTTCTGGAATCCGTCACGCCTGAAGTACACCTCCAGGAGTCAACCGGTCTGAGGCTCAACCACTCATGTCAAACACCTGCCCACAAGAACGAAATTCATGAAATTCGAATTTGGAGCGCCGAAGGCGCTGGACGATATCTCGCTGCAGGACGCCAAGAACCATCCCATTTGGTTGTGGGCCTGGGAGGCCGGAATGGAGGGCGAGGTGGAAGATGAGACGTGGCAGTGCCCGGTCTTGAACACCTCGGATGTCACGGATGCAATGACGGAGCCGGTCATTACGGTGCGCATCGAGGGGAGCGATGTGATTGGCTCGGCCAGCTACAACGCGGAGCTT
This sequence comes from Polaromonas sp. P3_C2, assembly GCF_056402675.1. Taxonomy (NCBI): domain Bacteria; kingdom Pseudomonadati; phylum Pseudomonadota; class Betaproteobacteria; order Burkholderiales; family Comamonadaceae; genus Polaromonas; species Polaromonas sp. P3_C2. The sequence continues at coordinate 1,920 of NZ_JBFUGX010000092.1, forward strand.
GATCAACTGGAAGCAATTTCCATCTGGGAGAACGGTGCCTGGGCAGGAATCCAGGAGACCACGCTAGCGACACCGATTACATTGATTGCTGTCCCCAGCATTCGCGGCGTCACGGGTGTCAGGTTTGTCTGCAGTGAACCCGACGAAGATCGAGCTTCACGTGAGGGCTGACTACGGTGGGTAATTGGGGTTGGAGCGGCGCATGACGCAATTTGCCAGTTCGGTCGGCACGGATGTTCGGCCAGCCTGCTTTGCATGCTTGTTGGCTGCCGATTGATTTCAACGTCAGGCTAAAAATGCGTTACCCAGAATCAAACCCCCCATGGACCGGCCGTGTACGAGACCCATCCCGATCGCCCGGGGGAACTCGCCAGGCTGTGGCAGGAGGCGATGCAACAGCGTGGCTCCGGTGATGCAAACCAGGCACTGATCGAGCCTGCAAATTGCGGCAGGCTGAACTTCCCCTTTCCGCCAACACATCAAAATCAGACCTTACTTCATGACGACAACTGCCCTCCTTATCATCGACGTTCAGACGGCTCTTTGCTCCGGTGAGGGCGGGGCCTTTGAAAGCCGGCGCGTCATTGACAGCATCAACCAGGTGTCTGCCAAGGCCCGCGCCGCGGGTGCTCCCGTTATCCTGATCCAGCACGAGGCGCCGAATGATCCGCTGGAGTATGGAACTGAGGGCTGGAAACTCGCGGATGGCCTGGACACCCAGCCAACCGATATCCGCCTGCGGAAGAAGGCGACGGATTCGTTCCACAACACGGAGCTGCAGACCCTGCTGCAGGAGCGTGGCGTCAAGAAATTGATCATCTGCGGCATGCAAAGCGACTTTTGCGTAGACACAACGACCCGGCGCGCCCTGGCTCTCGGCTATCCGGTCACGCTGGTTTCGGATGGCCACTCCACCGTGGACAACGGAATCCTCACTGCGGCACAGATTTCGGCCCACCATACGGCGACCCTGGCAAATATTGAGAGCTTTGGGCCGAGGGTCACTCCGCAGCTTGCGGGCGAGATCAAGGTTATGGTCTGAGCCAGCTTTGATTTCTATGCACACACCCTGGATGCCCATCGCCTTCGCCGAAGCCGGCGTGCGCACGTTTCCCATGGGCCAGAGTAACCCCCGGGTGACCGAGTACCACGCCCACACCAACATCCGCGGTTATGACGACAAGGCGTCGTGGTGTTCTTCATTTGTCAATTGGGCTCTGGCCCAGGTCGGCATCCCTGGGACGGGGTCGGCATTGGCGCGTTCATGGCTGGACTGGGGCGAGCCGCTCAGCGCGCCTGTGCCCGGCTGCATCGCCGTGCTGTCGCGGGAAGATCCCGGCGGCTGGAAGGGCCACGTCGGCTTCGTTCTCCGGGTGGATGCGGAGTATGTGTATTTGTGGGGCGGCAACCAGCTTGACGAGGTGCGCGAGCATTTTTATCCGTTGGCGGCGGTGTTGAGCTATCGCTGGCCTTCGCAGAATACAGGCTGATGCCGGACCCGCAGGAACACGCTATGCCACAAGTTCTGCTCGAGGGGTATACGGTCGATGAGGTGCTGGACCTGCCGACCGATGAACTTCAGGCCATGGTGCTTCGCGATGAGCCGCTCGTGTTCAAGGCCGGCAGCGCCAACATGCTTGGGAAATTCAAGGTGCAGGGCGATACGCTGTTGATGGAGCTGGCGCATATTGATGGCGGAGGCGAGGGTGCTTTGCCCAGTCTGGCTGCCCTTGCAAGCCGCTTTGCAAAGCGCGAGGGCCTCGCTTTCGTGGAGTGGCGGGTCCATGCGGTTCATTGCGCCACGCCGAATCTCAAGCTGCGCCGGGTCCTCGAAAGAAAGGGTTTCGCTGTTCGTGAAATCTCAGGTGTCGGCGAGTGCTATTGGCTGCGCGTACCAGTCGCCGGAACTTAACCAGGGAGTTGCATTCGGATCCACGCCGGCAACCACCTCTGCCTCACTGTCTGACCCGCGCAGCCACTTCCCGCCCCAGCTCAATCACCGCCATCGCGTAATAGCTGCTCCAGTTGTAGCGGGTAATGGCGTAGAAGTTTTCGGTGCCCGCAACGTATTGCGGCGCGTCCTGGCCGTTGAGCAGCTCCACCAGCGCCAGCGGCCCGGTGTGTTGCAGCGCAGGGCCTTCCAGGACCGCGCCCTTGGCCGTGAAGCTCTCGATGCTGAATGTGGGCAGGATGTCCGGCGCCATCAGGGCGTCCATGTCGAGCCGGCTTTTGTCGAAGCTCACGGGGTAATGTGTGGGCATGCCCGGCTGCCAGTTGAAGGCCTTGAAGTAACTTGCGACCGAGCCGATCACGTCGGCGGGGCTGCCTGTCAGATCGATGCTGCCATCGCCGTCGAAGTCCACCGCATATTTGACCCGGCTGGAAGGCATGAACTGCGGCATACCCATGGCGCCCGCGAAGCTGCCGCGTGCGTCGAAGGGACTGGCCTCAAGCCGGTGTTGCAGGGTCAGGAATTGCTCGATTTCGCCCTTGAAGAATTCGCTGCGTTCTTTGGCGCGCGGGTGGTTCGCCGGGAAGTCGAAGGCCAGCGTGGTCAGGGCATCCATCACGCGAAAGCTGCCGGTGTCGCGGCCGTAGATGGTTTCCACGCCGATGATGCCGACGATGATTTCGGCGGGTACGCCGTATTCCTTTTCGGCACGCTCCAGTGTCTGCTGGTTTTCCTGCCAGAACCGTTTACCGGCCTCGATGCGCACCGGGTCGATGAAGCGGCTGCGGTAGACGCGCCAGTTTTTGACAAAGGTCTTGGCTGGCGGCTGCATCAGCCGCACCACGGTGGCGTTGTAACGCGACTGGCCGATCGCATCGCGCACCCAGTCGGGGTCCAGGTCGCGGCGTGCGGCCATGTCGTCGGCAAACTGCATGGCTTCGGGGCGGGTCGAATACAGCGGCCCTTGCGCCGGCGCCGATTTGGCGGCCACGCGTTTCTTGATGTTATTTCCCTCGCCAGACCAGGCTGATCCTGCGCAAGAAGCTATCAAAAAGAGAGCAAATCCGAAACGTTGAAGGCGCATGAAGGGGGTGATCGAATGACGAGGGGTGAGCGGAGAGGGCTGGACCGATTTTAAGCGGGCCAGGCGAGCCGGTCGAACTCCTGCCTGAGCGCATGAAGCTGCAGCGCCGCTTTACCGCCGCTTGCCGGTACGGCGGCGTAGCGCAGGTGCTCCAGGCGCATCAACCAGTCATGCAGGGCCTGACCTTGCTTGCCGTAGCGGCCCAGCACCTCCAGCGCCAGCTGGCGGGGCGAGGTGGCGGGCGTGCTGTGAAGGCCGGCCTTTTCCAGCCGCTTGCGTGTGCGGGCCAGCAGGCGCAGCCAGGGGTCGTGCTGCGCACGGTCCCACAGCGTCCAGGCCGCGCCGGCCAGGGCGGCCAGCACCACGATGCCGATCAGCACATAGCTCAAGTCTTCCCAGCTGGGGGACTCAAAGCCGATGTCTTTCAGCAAATTGAGTTGTTTGCCCTGGGTGTAGTTCAGCACCCACTGGTTCCAGCCGTTGTTCACGGCCTCCCAGGTGGCGCGCAGCTGCGCCGTCAGGGTCGGGCTGAAGTTGCCCAGGGCTTGTGCCACCACGCCTTGCGGTGCGGCCAGGCGCTGGAACGCCCCTGTGCGTCCCGGCGCCACTGCTGAGGTCGGGTCTACGCGCACCCAGCCTTCACCTGCCTGCCAGACTTCGGCCCAGGCATGCGCGTCGCTTTGCCGCACCATCCAGTAGCCGTCGACGCTGTTGAGCTCGCCGCCCTGGTAGCCGGTGACGATGCGCGCCGGAATGTCGAGGGCGCGCATCAGGATGACAAAGGCCGAGGCGATGTGTTCGCAAAAACCTTCCTTGCGGTCAAACCAGAATTCGTCGGCGGTGTGTTGCCCGTACACACCGGGCTCCAGCGTGTAAACGTAGCCCCCGGTGCGCAGCCGTTCCAGCGCAACTTGCACCAGCGTGCGGGTATTTGCCGCCGCATAACGCGGGTCGCGGCGAATCTCGGCTGCGAGCGCCAGCGTGCGGGGATTAAAGCCGGCCGGCAGCGCTACAAATTCCTGCAGGCCGATCACCTGCTGGCGCGGCCCATGCTTGAAGATCGGATAGCTCTGGGCCTTGTAGCGCACCAGATCGGTGACAGGCCGGTTGGTGAACCACTGGAGATCGGCCTCCATGGTATTGCGGTATCCGGGTAAGTCGGGGCTCTGCGGGGCCGCCTCCATCACGAAAATCCATGGTTGATTATTGGGGGCAAGAGTCACTTCATAGTTGACAGGCGCACCAGCCACTTCGAGGTTAGCAGGCAGGGCATAACGCGATGGCAGGAACGCGCGCAGCGGCTGCCAGTTGCGCCCATCGAAGTTTGAAAGCACAGGCCCCCTGAAGTACAGCTCTCGCTGGGGTGGTGGCTTGCCGCCCTCAAACCGGATGCGCATGGCCACGCTGTCGTCCAGTGCCAGGGTGGCGATAGTGCCCACCTGCATGCTGGGGCTCAGGCCGCTGCGGCCGGTCATGGCGTCGCTCGGTACTCCCCACAAAGGCGCCAGGCGCGGGAACAGCAAAAACAGCACCAGCATGATGGGCGCGCCCAACAGGGCCATCCATCCAGCTGTTTTGGCGGCTTGCAGCAGCGGCGGTTTGCCCACCGGCATGTGGGCATTGACCAGCACGGTCAGCAGCCCCATCAGCCCCAGCAGCATGCTGAAGGCGGTAAGCAGCGACTGCGAATAAAAGAAATTGCTCAGCATGCAGAAGAAGCCGAGAAAGAACACCACAAAGGCGTCGCGCCGGGCCCGCAGCTCCAGGGTCTTGAGCGTCAGCAACACCACCAGAAGAGTCACACCCGCATCGCGGCCGAGCAGGGTTCGGTGCGTCGTCAGCGTGGCGCCAATGGTCAGGGCCAGCAGGGCCAGCAGCCACCACTTGCCCGGCAGCGGCCGTGCCTGCACGGCCAGCCAGCCGCGCCACACCAGCACGGTATTGGCCAGTGCGCTGCACCACAGCGGCAGGTTGCCCACCTGCGGTAGCAGCACCCAGGCGATGACCAGCAACAGGAACAGGGTGTCGCGGGCGTCGCGGGGAAGGGTTTTGAGGCGGGTCAGCATTGTTGCTCCTGCTGACCGCCTTCGCGCTGTCTCGATTGCCGCGGGCTTTGCTGCGATTGCTGGCCGGGGGTTGCCCGGCTAGCAGTCCTAAGCAAATGGCACCCCAGTCGGACAAACCCAGAAACCATCAACATACCGCCAGCGCCTCCAGACAAAGCCGTTTATGCGCCTCCCCACTGGCAGGCTTGATCTCCAGCGAAGGCAACCTCAAGCCATAGTCCAGCGCAAGTTTGTCGGCCATCAACACCCAGGCACACAGCCGTGAAAGCTTTTGTTCAACACCGGCAGAGCCCGCATTCATGAAGTCCAGCCAGAGCTCATGCCGCTGGGCTTGCTGCGTGTCACGCACGACCAGGCCGTTGCCCTGTTCATCGGCCTTGGCTGCTTTTTTCCAGACGATCAGCTTCATGGGGTCGCCGCGGCGGTAACCGCGTACGCCGTCGAATTCACCCGTGCTCTGGGCCCGTGAGGCCGAGGCTGCGCCGCCGGAGCGGGGTTCGCCGGGCGGCAGCGGTGGCGGGTGGGCTTCGGGCTGCGGATAGACCAGGATCTGGGCAGCCGGGCGCCACACCGTCCAGACGCGAAAGGTGCCCAGCGGGTAACGGGTTTCAGCGGTCAGCGTCGGCAGCCGGTACAAGCCCCGCCGCGGCGGCGTGAAGGCCACCTGCACCACGCTGCTGCCCTGCGCGGGCACGTCGGTCCACACCCAGTGCTGCTCCCCGCCCTTTTTGGCGTCCTTTTTGGTGTCCACATCGTGTGGGTTCAGCACGCTCAGCCCGATGCCATGGCGCGCGGTACGCCTGGCGTTCATGAGTTTTACATCAAATGCGGCGGTAGCGCCCGCGTAGTGAGCGGGAGGCGCTACTAAATTCATAGTGAGTCCGCGCAGCGTGCCGTGGCAGACGTGCATGCCGACCAGAGCACTGCCGGCCAGCAGGAACGTCAGCAGGTAGCCCAGGTTGAGCTGGTAGTTGATGGAAGCCACCAGCAGCACCAGCAGCGTCACGCCCAGCATCAGGCCAGGCCGCGTGGGCAGGATGTACACGTTGCGCTGGGTCAGCGACACGCTGTCGGTGAACGGCAGCTTGCTTTGCCACCACTTCTGGAAGCGCCCGCGAATGAAGGCAAAAGGATTCCATTCGCGGGCCGCCGTGGAACCGGCTTTGCCGGGCCACTGGTGGCGCCCCCCGGGGGGGGAGGCGCCGGAGGCGCTTCGGGGGGTGTCCATCTTCTTCAGGGGAGGGGCACGGCGTCGAGCATGGCCCGCACCTGCTCCACAGGGCCGCGGCCGGCGTCGCTGACCGGAATGAGCCGGTGTGCGGCGGTTTGCGGCAGCACGGCAGCAATGTCGTCCGGCGCCACGTAGTCCCGCTTGCTCAGGAAGGCCTGTGCTTTGGCGGCCCGCATGATGGCAATGCCCGCGCGCGGGCTGAGGCCTTGCAGAAACCAGCGGCCTGAACGGGTCGCCGTGACCAGGTCCTGCAGGTAGTTCAGCAGCGGCTCCGACGCGTGAACCTGCGCCACCATCTGCTGCAGCTCCAGCAGGTCGTGCGGCGCCAGCAGGGCCGGCAGTTTTTCGAGCATGTCGCGGCGGTCGGCGCCCCGCAGCAATTCGCGTTCGGCGGCGCGGTCAGGGTAGCCCAGCGAAATCCGCATGTGAAAGCGATCCAGCTGGGACTCGGGCAGGGCGTAGGTGCCGAGCTGGTCGTGCGGATTCTGTGTGGCGATCACGAAAAACGGCAGGGGCAGGGGCCGGGTTTCGCCCTCGACCGTGACCTGCTTTTCCTCCATGGCTTCGAGCAGGGCGCTTTGGGTTTTCGGGCTGGCCCGGTTGATTTCATCGGCCAGCAGGACCTGCGCGAAAACCGGCCCGGGGTGAAACACAAAACTTTCTTTCTGGCGTTCGTAAATCGACACACCCGACAAATCGCTGGGCATCAGGTCGGCAGTGAACTGCACCCGCGAAAACTGCAGCCCGAATGAGCGTGACAGCGCATGGGCCAGCGTGGTTTTTCCGACGCCCGGAACGTCTTCAATCAGCAGGTGGCCGCCGGCCAGCAGGCAGGCCACGCAGTCCTGTAC
>NZ_JBFUGX010000093.1:0-11158 GCF_056402675.1 Polaromonas sp. P3_C2
CGCCACCAGCTCCTGAATTGCTAGCACCAGGCCATCCGCCGGAACCCATTCCCGACGCAAAACCGGGATTCTTCGGCGTGATCCACTTGAGGGCGGCTTCCGGCAACTCGTCAAAAAACCGGCTCTTGAGGTTGTAGCGCGTCTGACCATGCAGCATGCGGGTTTGCGAATGACTGAGGTACAGGCGCTTGCGCGCGCGCGTGATCGCGACATACATCAGGCGGCGTTCTTCCTCCAGACCGTCACGGTCGCTCATGGAGTTCTCGTGCGGGAAGATGCCGTCTTCCAGGCCGGTGATGAACACGCAGTCAAACTCCAGCCCTTTGGACGAATGCACGGTCATGAGCTGCACCGCATCCTGTCCGGCCTGGGCCTGGTTGTCGCCCGACTCCAGCGCGGCGTGCGTGAGAAAGGCCGCCAGCGGAGACAGCGTTTCACCGGTTTCCGTGTCGGGCGCCAGGGCCTCGGGCAAAGGCTCGCTGACGAGCGGCGCGGACGCATCCAGCCCCTGGCTGGCCGGCGACTGCGTGAGCCGCCCGCCCAGTTCATCGACCGGCAGCGCAACGGCATCACGGCCAAAGCCTTCCTGGCTGACGAAAGACTCGGCGGCATTGACCAGTTCGGCCAGATTCTCCAGCCGGTCCTGGCCTTCCTTTTCGGTCTTGTAGTGTTCTTCCAGGCCGCTGTGCTGCAGCACCAGCTCGATAATCTCCCGCAGCGTCAGCCCCGTGGTCTGCTCGCTCAGCACCTGGATCTTGGCGGCAAAGGCGCCGAGGTTCGCGCCTGCCTTGCCCGGCACGGCACTCACGCCGTCGTACAGCGAACAGCCGGCCGCGCGCGAAATATCCTGCAGCTGCTCAATGCTGCGCGCGCCAATCCCGCGCGGCGGAAAATTGACGACACGCATGAAGCTGGTGTCGTCGTGCGGGTTCTCCAGCAAGCGCAGGTAAGCCAGCGCATGCTTGATTTCAGCGCGCTCGAAAAAGCGCAGGCCGCCATAGACGCGGTAAGGCACCCCGGCATTGAAAAGCGCGGTTTCCATCACCCGGCTTTGCGCATTGCTGCGGTAAAGCAGCGCGATCTCCTTGCGCTCGGTGCCGTCACGCACCAGTTGCTTCACTTCATCTACAAACCACTGGGCCTCGGCAAAATCGCTGGTGGATTCATACACACGCACCGGTTCGCCCGGCCCCGCTTCGGTGCGCAGGTTCTTGCCCAGGCGCTTGCTGTTGTGGCTGATCAGCTCGTTGGCTGAATCCAGAATATTGCCGAAGCTGCGGTAGTTGCGCTCGAGCTTGATCTGGTGCTTGACATCGAACTCGCGCACAAAGTCAGCCATGTTGCCCACGCGTGCGCCACGAAAAGCGTAAATGCTCTGGTCGTCGTCGCCCACGGCCACCACCGAGCCACCGGGCATGGCGTCCGTGCCCTGGGCCGCATCGGGCCCTTGCCCTGCCAGCATCTTGATCCAGGCGTACTGCAGCTTGTTGGTGTCCTGGAATTCGTCGATCAGAATGTGGCGAAAACGCCGCTGATAGTGCTCACGCACGGGGACGTTGTCACGCAGCAGTTCGTAGCTGCGCAGCATGAGCTCGCCGAAATCGACCACGCCTTCGCGCTGGCACTGCTCTTCATACAGCGCATAAATTTCGACCTTCTTGCGGCCTTCTTCGTCGCGCACCTGCACGTCTTTGGCGCGCAGGCCGTCTTCTTTGTTGCCGGCAATAAACCACATCAGCTGTTTGGGCGGAAAACGTTCGTCGTCAACGTTGTGCTGCTTGCACAGGCGCTTGATGGCCGAGAGCTGGTCCTGCGTATCGAGAATCTGAAAACTCTGCGGCAAGTTGGCCAGCTTGTAGTGGGCGCGCAAAAAGCGGTTGCACAAACCGTGGAAGGTGCCTATCCACATGCCGCGCACATTCACCGGCAGCATGGCCGACAGGCGCGCCATCATTTCCTTGGCGGCTTTATTGGTGAAGGTGACAGCCAGAATGCCGCCGGGCGACACCTGGCTGGTTTGCAGCAGCCAGGCGATGCGTGTCGTCAGCACCCGGGTCTTGCCGGACCCGGCGCCGGCCAGAATCAGCGCATGCGTATTGGGCAGCGTGACCGCTGCGAGTTGCTCCGGATTGAGGTTTTGCAGGAGAGGGGAGCTGGGGACTTCTGGGAACATCCCCCATTGTAGAAAGATCAACGGTACCAGCACGGTGCCGGGATACTCCCCGTACGCCGGAGGCAGATTTCTCTTCACCAGCCGGGGCCGCGGCCTGCAAGGCCTCGGGGCTACACGCAGTGAGCGACCGTGGGGGCTCTAGCTCGCGTCCGTCTTCAGGATGGTCTCACCCTTGAGCGCTCCCACGTCGCGGATGGCCATGCGGTGGCGCTTCCAGCCGTCCCAGGTACGGCGGAAATTCGCCAGCGAAATACCGTAATAGATCGCCTTGAACATGCGCAGCCGGCCCCAGAAAGGCGTCTTGCCGAAAATGTCGCCGGCCAGCAGCGACAGCAGGGCTTCCTTGACGCGCAGCGGATTGGCCGGGTGCATGAACATGTGCCGGATGGTCGGGTTGGTCACGCGGTAGATGAACCACGAATACTCCCTGGGGCCCTTGCGCATCATGGCTTCGAAGCTTTTGCGCACAGCGGGCAGGTCGGCCGGTTGGTCAAGCGCAGTGGCCACCAGCTCGGCGCCGTCAAAAGCGCTGTGCATTGCGAGGTAAACGCCTGAAGAGAACATCGGGTCGATGAAGGTGAATGCATCGCCCAGCATCAGGTAGCGGTCGCCGGTGGCATGGGTGCTGCTGTACGAAAAATTACCGGTGGCGTGCACCGCGTCATCGACCAGCGTGGCATTGGCAAGGCGCCGTTTCAGCTCCGGGGCCAGGGCGATGGTGTCCATGAAGAACTCGCGCAGCGGCTTTTCGCGCGACTTCAGGTAATACGGCCAGCACACCGCGCCAACGCTGGTGGTGCCGTCGGCCAGCGGAATAAACCAGAACCAGCCGTGGGGAAACCAGCAGATGCTGATGTTGCCTTCGCGCTTGCCTTGCAGCCGCTCGACATTCGTGAAATGGCCAAACAGCGCCGTGCTGTTGTGTTCCTTGCTCTTGGCTTTGGAGCGCAGCTTGTTCGCCAGCAGCGTGTCGCGTCCGGAAGCGTCCACCACAAAACGGGCCCGCCAGCTGCGCTTCGCGCCGTCGTCCAGCTCCGCCTGCACGGTGGCGCCTTCCGCGTCAAACACCACATCGCGCACGGTGCAGCCTTCGAGCGTTTTTGCCCCACGCGTCGCCGCGTTGCGAAACAGCAGTTCGTCCAGTTCAGAGCGCCGCACCTGCCAGGCCGAAGGCATGGACTTGTCCCAGGCATCGGCGAATTCGATGTAGCTGCAGTGCGCGTGTTCGGGCGAAACAAACTCAATGCCCCATTTGGGCATGCCGATGCGGTCAACCTGGTCGCGCACCCCCAGGCGTTCGAAAAGCTCGACATTGGCCGGAAGCAGCGATTCACCGATGTGGAACCGCGGGTGGTGCGCTTTTTCGAGCAGCACCACGTCGCGCCCCTGGGCGGCCAGCAAGGCTGCAATGGTGGAGCCGGCCGGACCGCCGCCCACAATCAGTACGTCACAGGTGGAGGTAGAAGTGGGGATTTCGTTCATGGCAGGCATTGGCTATGGGTTCGCGCAACGGTATGCCAGGCATGCCGCTGCAATTGTGAAAGACTGCGCGCAGGGTAACACCGCTCGCGCCGCGGGTTCAACTTTGCTTCTTTTGAAATTGTATGGTTCAGTTTCTTCTGCACCCGCCAGACTGTGACCGGGAAACCCGTAAATCCCCGCCCGGCCGCAGCTTCTGCGAACATAGCCGTATTTGGGGTTTTCATGACTACAGGTTTGGGCCCATCAGGGCCTGCTTGGCTGGCTGGCTGCCTTTTGGCGGCGGGTCTCGGTTTTGCCGGCATGGCGCGCGCACAGTCGTCCTGCTCCAGCGACGGCCAGGGCCGGCCAGTGACGCTGCTTGAGCGTTTTATCAACGCCAACTGCGACACCTGCTGGGCCGACCCGGCCACTCCCAAGGCCACGGCCGGCCAGGTTGCGCTGGATTGGGTGGTTCCTGGCGACAAGGGCAGCGACGCCCCGCTGTCCGCCGTCGCCGCAAGCGAAGGATTGCAACGGCTGGAGGCGCTGCGCCAAGCCGTCCCCGCACAAAGCCTGGCCAACACCTCGCCCGTCAAAGCCATCAAGGGCGCCACCCTGCGTGTCGCGCATGGCCTGCCGCTGAGCGGTTATCTTGGCGCCTCCATCGAGCTCAAGCCCGTCCCGGCAGCCGCCAAGGGCCGCCAATGGATAGCCTGGCTTGCCCTGGTCGAAACCTTGCCGGCCGGCACCGAGGGTTCCCCGGTTGAGCGGAATTTGATTCGAAACGTGCTCCAGACCAATTGGGACGGGCGCAAGCAGCTATCAAAAACAGAGCAAAACAGGTTCTTTGATGCACGCTCCATGAGCATTGCGGAGGGCGCCAACCCCGACCGGATGCGCGTGGTGGGCTGGGTAGAAAACGAAAAAGGCCTGGTGGTGGCCGCGGCGCAGTCGCGCTGCGCGCCCTGAAAAATATTTGAGGCCGTTTAACCCCTTTGTATTGCGCGCGCCGTTTAACGGTGCATCGCCAACAACAAAAGGGGTTTTCATGCCAAACGGCTTTCACGTCTTTCGCGGGTTCACCCGGCTGACTGCCGCCCGCCTCCTTCAGGCCACCGCCGCAGCCTGCTTCAGCCTGCAAGCACTGGCGCTCAGCCCGATGCCGCAGCCTTTCCCCAACGGAAAATTCGCCCCGCCGCCCGACTGGCGGCCGCCGGTCATCGCCGTGAACCATGCGGGCCAGCCCATCCAGCTGCGGGCCGTTTCCATCGAAGTCGACCTCTTCGGCGACCAGGCCCGTACCAGCGTTGAGCTGAGCCTTTTCAACCCCAACCCCCGCGTGCTCGAAGGCGAGCTGCAGTTCCCGCTGCAGGAGGGCCAGGTCGTGACCGGCTTCGCGCTGGATATCAACGGCCAATTGCGCGACGCAGTGCCCGTGCCCAAGGCCAAAGGCCAGGAGATCTTTGAAGACATACGCCGCAGGCGCGTAGACCCGGGACTGCTGGAAGCCGCCGCCGGCAACCAGTACAAGCTGCGCGTTTATCCCATCCCGGCCCAGGGGGAGCGCCGCGTGCTCATCACGTTCAACGAAACCCTGCCGCGCCAGCGTGATGCGGGCGTGCTGAGGGTGCCGCTGGTGTTCGCGTCAAGCGTGGGCCAATTGCAGGTGAAAGTGCGCGCCCACGGCGCCGCCCACCGGGATGTGGAACTGCTGCAGGCGCCCGCCGGCACCGAGCTGAACGCCAGCGCCACCGGCACGGAACTGGCCCTGCAAAAAAACCACTGGCAGGCCCCCCAGGGCCCTGCGGGCTGGCTTCAGCTGGCGCTGCGCCGCACCGGCAAGCCGCAGGTCATGGTCGGTGAATCTGCCGGCAAGCCGTTCTTTGCCGGGCAACTCGATGTGCGCGATGAGCTGGTGAGACGGCCCGCCCCTGCCCACATCGCACTGGTGTGGGACGCATCGGCTTCGGCCGCCGCGCAGGCCCGGGTGCTGCCGGTGCTGGAGGCCTACTTCCGCAAGCTGGGCAAGCCCGTCAAGCTCAGCCTGCTCGTGGTGCGTAACAAGGCCGAGGCTGTGCGCAGCTTCACCGTCACGCCGGGCCGCTTCGGTGAACTGGCCGATGCATTGCGCGCAGAGCCCTTCGACGGCTCCAGCAATTTTGACGACCTGCCCATTCCCGCCGACGTGGACACCACCCTGATGGTGACGGACGGCCTGATGACGGACGGCAAAAAACTCATTCGCTACACCCACACGGCACCGGTGATGGTGATCAATGGCGCAGCCTCCGCCGACATGGCGCGGCTGGCCAGGCTGGCCGACCGCACCGGCGGAGCGCTGGTCGATGCCGCGCTGCAATCGCCCGACGAGGGCGCGCAAGCCATGCTGATGCACGGCTGGCGTATTGAGAAGCTGGACAGCCTGTCCGCGCGGCAACTCGTGACGCCGACAACGCGGATCAACCAGGGCCGCATTTCAGTGGCCGGTGAGCTGCAAGACAGTACCGCCCGCATCGACATCACGCTGGCGCACCCGGACGGCCGCAAGCGCACACTGGCGCTGCAGGTCAGCGCCAAGCCGGTCAGCGGCCACTGGCCCGGCCAGCAGTGGGCCCAATGGCGCAGCGCCGAGCTGGCTGAAAATGCCGGCCTGCACAGCGCAGAACTTCAGCGCATCGCGGCGGCGCACGGTGTCGTGGGGCTCAACAGTTCGCTGATCGTGCTGGAGCTGGCCACCGACTATGCCCGCTACAACCTCCCTGCCCCGCCCGAGCTGGCGGATGAAGTGGCGCGGCTGGGCCAGCAGCAACTCGCACAGGCTACGCAGACACGGCAGGCGCACATCGAGGCCATGGTGAGGCAGTTTGAGGAGAAGCAGCGCTGGTGGGGCAGGGACTTTCCCAAGGAAGCACCCAAACATGCGGAGCCCAAGGCCGAGAAGCACATCAGCCAGGGTGGCCTGGGCAGTCTGGCCGGCACAGCGCGGTCGCGCGAGCAAGCCCAGGGCGCACCCGCAGCACCACTTTCCTTCGCCCCTGCTGCCCCTGCCGCTGCAGCCCCCGCAGCCGCACCCGCCATGATGGCCGAAGCACGCTCCGACGCCATGGACAAACGCAGCGCCAAGGCGGTTACAGCAGCGCCCGTAGCCACCATCGCGCTGCAGGCCTGGCTGCCCGACGCGCCCTACATGAAGCGCCTGCAGAATGCCGGCAAGGACGAGCTGTACCGCGTCTACCTGGATGAGCGCGCCGCCTACTTGAGCAGCAGCTCTTTCTACATGGATGCAGCCGGCGTGTTCTTTGACCGCGGCCTGCCCGAGCTGGGGCTGCGCGTGCTCTCCAATCTGGCCGAGATGAACCTGGAAAACCGCCAGCTGCTGCGCCTGTAYGCCTACCGCCTGGTGCAGGCGCACCGCAACGACCTGGCCGTGCCGGTGTTCGAACGCATCAGCGAACTGGCGCCCAACGAGCCGCAATCCTGGCGCGACCTGGGCCTGGCGCTGGCCGAGAGCGGCCAGCCGCAGCGCGCCGTCAACGCCTTGTGGGAAGTCGTGTCGCAGCCCTGGAACGGCCGCTTCGCCGGCATCAACATGATTGCGCTGGCTGAACTCAACGCGATTGCCGCCCAGCCCGCCGCCAGCGGCCAGCCGGCGCTGGACATGAGCCGTGTGGACACGCGCCTGCGCCGCAACCTGCCGCTGGCCTTGCGTGTGGTGATGGCCTGGGACAGCGACGACACCGACATCGACATGTGGGTGAGCGACCCGAACGGCGAAAGGGCCAGCTATGCGAACCGTCTGACCCACCAGGGCGGCGCCATGAGCCCCGACGCCACGGGCGGCTATGGTCCCGAGGAGTTTTCGCTGAAAACCGCCAAAGCCGGCAAGTACAGCGTAGAGGCGCAGTTCTATGGCCACCGCCAGCAGGTGCTGTCGGCCGGCACCACCGTGATGGTGCGCGTTACCACCGGGTTCGGCACGCCGCAGGCGCGTGACGAGTGGACGACCTTGCGGCTGGCGCGCGGGCGGGAGACCGTGCGCGTGGCCGAGGTCGAGGTGCGCTGAGGCTGGCGCCTCAAGCCCGGGTTATCAAGATGCCACTATGCATATAAAGGCTATACCGCTTTGCGGGGTAGCGCCCGCTTGAGAGGCGCATAGAATCAATCACCGGGCCCAAGCAATTGCGCCCGGTTTTTTGTTTCTGCCTTGTCTACTTGCCAAGCGCCCGCAAACAAAACCGGTCCAGTCCAAGCGCCTTCTGTTTCTTCAACAGTTTTTTCAAAGGCTTGGGAATCATGGAAATCTTCGACTACGACAACATCCTGCTGCTGCCGCGCAAATGCCGCGTGGAAAGCCGTTCGGAATGCGACGCCAGCGCGACGCTGGGCGGGCGCAGCTTTCGCATCCCGGTGGTGCCGGCCAACATGAAGACGGTCGTCAATGAGGAGATCTGCGCCTGGATGGCGAAGAACGGCTACTTCTACGTGATGCACCGCTTCGACCTGGACAACGTCCAGTTCGTGAAAGACATGAAAGCCCGCGGCGCCTACGCCTCGATCTCCCTGGGCGTGAAGAAACCCGACTACGACACGGTGGACCGCCTGGCCGCCGAGGGCCTGGTGCCCGACTACATCACCATCGACATTGCACACGGCCATGCCGACACGGTGCARAAGATGATCGCCTACCTCAAGCAGAAGCTGCCGGCGTCCTTCGTGATCGCCGGCAACGTGGGCACGCCCGARGCGGTGATCGACCTCGAAAACTGGGGTGCCGACGCGACCAAGGTCGGCATCGGCCCCGGCAAGGTCTGCATCACCAAGATGAAAACCGGTTTCGGCACCGGCGGCTGGCAGCTGTCGGCGCTCAAGTGGTGCGCGCGCGTGGCGACCAAACCCATCATTGCCGACGGCGGCATTCGCGAACACGGCGACATCGCCAAGTCGGTGCGCTTTGGCGCGACCATGGTGATGATCGGCTCCATGCTCGCAGGCCTGGAAGAAAGCCCGGGCAAGACCGTCGAGGTGGACGGCAAGCTCTTCAAGGAATACTACGGCAGCGCCTCGGACTTCAACAAGGGCGAGTACAAGCACGTCGAAGGCAAGCGCATCCTGGAGCCGGTCAAGGGCACGCTGGCCGATACCTTGCGCGAGATGGAAGAAGACATCCAGAGCTCCATCAGCTACGCCGGCGGCACGAAGCTGCTGGACATTCGCAAGGTCAACTATGTGACCCTGGGCGGCGACAACGCCGGTGAACACCTGCTGATGTAGGCCGGCGGTAACAAATAGTAGCAAGGCCGGCTCCGGCGACAATAGGCCTTGTTCCTGAAGAGACTCACTCCCCTTGCCCACCGCAGCCATTGAAGTACGCCGGCCCTATTCCGGCGAAGAAGAAGCAGCCCTCATGGACGCCGTCCAGGGTCAGCGCCTCCAGGATGCTGAAGTGGTTGCGCCCCAGATGGGATTCGCAGACCGGCACCACCCCGGAGCCCCAGGCCTGCTGGATCAACACGTTCTGTCGCAGGAACTCCGCGCTTTCGTCGGCACCTGCCACGCTGTACAGGGTGCCGCGGCCCGGCGCCGGCAGCAGGGCCGGGCTGGCCTTGAGCACCTGTTCAGGTGTGAGTTTCAGCGAATCCTTCAGGAAAGGCGTGTGGCGCATGGGTTCAAGGTCGTACAGGCCGGAAATCGACAAGGCATTTTTCAGCAGGTCTGCAGGCAGGTCGCCGGCATAGGCCTTCCAGTCGCACGCCATCAGCATGGCAGCCAGGTGCCCACCGGCTGAATGGCCCACCACCGTGATGCGGGATGGGTCCCCGCCGTAATGGGCAATGTGGCGCCATGCCCAGGCCAGCGCCGCCACCATCTGCATGGTGATCTGGGGAATGGTCACCGCGGGGCAAAGCGCATAGTTCGGCACCACGACACAGGCGCCCGTCTGCGTAAAAGCCGGCKCCACAAAGGAATGGTCGGCCTTGTCGAGAGACCGCCAGTACCCGCCGTGAATGAACACCAGCACCGGCRCACCGGCCAGGCCCTGGGTGCCGCCCTGTGTGGCGAAATCACCCGCCGGAAACACGTCGAGCATTTCACCCGCATGGTTGCCATAGGGAATATCGATCTGGCAGGGCACGCGCTTGCGAATGGCCTGCGAGCTGTCAGCCCAGCGAGCGAAATACACCCCGTGGTCCGGTACCAAAGCCCGGTTGTTGTACATGCGGTCAAGCCAGGCGGGATCGGGCTGGGTCATTGTTCTTCTCCTGAAAGTATCAAAACAGCTTCAACGGGTGCCATCTTGGCACAGCCCGGCCGCCCGCAACCATTTACGGGTAAACCCGAAACTTCAGGTCTTCAGTCGCAATGTATTCTGTATACAGAGTACTAACATGCCACAACAACTGATCAAAATCGAATCCACGCCCGACCTCGTCGACCAGGTCTACCGCAGCCTGCTGGACGCCATCAGCGAAGGCTCGCTGGCGCCGGGTGCGCGCATCATGCAGGAAGACATTGCCGAGCAACTCGCGGTGTCGCGACAACCGGTACTGCAGGCTTTGCGCCTTTTGAAGAAGGACGGCTTTGTACTGGACGCCCCGGGGCGCGGCGTGCTGGTGGCGCCACTGGACGTGGCCTGGCTCGTGCAGATCTACCAGGTACGCAGCGCACTCGATGCACTGGCCGCCCGGCTGGCCGCGCAAGGCCGCTGCCGGCTCGACCCGCAACTGATCAGCCGGGGCCGAAAGGCCGCGCGGGGCGGTGACGTCAAGGCCATGATGGCGACCGACGCGCAATTTCACGCGGCCATTTACACCGCCTCGGGCAACCCGCTGATCGCCCAGAGCGCCCAGCTGCACTGGCACCACATCCGCCGCGCCATGGGTGCTGTGCTGCAGGTATCAACCATGCGCGAATCGATCTGGGATGAGCACGAAGCCATTGCCGAGGCCATCGCGGCCGGTGATGAAACCCAGGCCGAAGCGCTGATCCGCGAGCATGGCGAGGAAGCGGGCCACAACCTGGCAAACCTGCTGTCCAGCGCACTCGGCCAAACCGGCGCCCGCGCGGCGCCCTGAACACCCGACAACACGCAACAGGAGACATGCGATGAAACTGACCCCGGAACAACTTGCGCAATTCGACCGCGACGGCTACCTGTTTTTCCCCGGCCTCTTCACGCCTGAAGAAACCCGGGCGCTCAACGATGCCGTGCCCGAGCTCTACAGCCGGCGCGAAGACTACAACGTGCGTGAAAAAGGCAAGGACGCGGTGCGTACCAACTTCGCCGCGCACATGTACAGCGAGCCGTTTGCCCGGCTCGCGCGGCACCCGCGCATGATCGAGCCGGTGGAAGACCTGCTAGGCGAAAAGCTCTACATGCACCAGTTCAAGATCAACGGCAAGATGGCGTTTGAAGGCGACGTGTGGCAATGGCACCAGGACTATGGCACCTGGCTGAACGACGACATGATGCCCACCGAACGCGCGATGAACGTGGCCATTTTCATGGACGACGTGACCGAGCAC
>NZ_JBFUGX010000094.1:0-9036 GCF_056402675.1 Polaromonas sp. P3_C2
GGCCTTCATCACGCGAACACTTCAGCCAGCGCGCCAGCAGCACGCCCAGCAAAATCGTCAATACAACCGCCAGCACGATGACCACGGCGGTTCCGGCGCCCAGTTGGGCCACTTGCGCAAACGTGATGCGGGCGCCCAGCAGCGCGACCCCCACGCGCAGCACCACGCGGCCGCAAAAACCAATGCCCTTGGCCGCCTTGGGGTGGCTGTTGAGAAAGTGGAACGCCAGGCCGATCAGCAAGGCATAGAGCAGTTGGGGGCCGCCATAGTGCTCGGAGATGAAAGTCGCGGCCAGTGCAATCACCATGCACACCAGCACGCCTGGAAAGTGGGACGCCAGCGCCATGCGCCATTTAAAAATCATGGGATATCAGACAGACTTGTTGGATGAATGGGACGGAGGATTTGGACCACCGGGGTAATGCGTGAGAACTTTTTCCAGTAGCGCCGCACCGGTAGGGCTTCCCGCCACCAGCATCCGGCTTTGCAGCAAGGGCAAGCCGTCCAGGGATCGCATCGTGGCGCCGGCCTCGCGCAGCAGCACCAACCCGGCCGCAGCGTCCCACGCGCCCATGCCGCGTTCCCAGAAGGCATCGGCCCGCCCGGCCGCCACATAAGCCAGTTCCAGCGCCATGGAGCCGCTTCGCCGAACCTGCCCAAACGTTCTCAGTACATCACCAAATTCACGCAGGTAGTCGTCCATGAAAGGCGCACCCGGTTTGGGAAACACCGTCGAAACCAGGCATTGCGCAGCAGGGCGCGCGGCAGCACAGGCCAGGCGCTCCCCATTCAGGTATGCACCCAGACCCGATGCCGCAGTAAAAATTTCGTGGCGGGACGGATCCACGATCACGCCCAGCACCGGCTGCCGGTCCAAACACAGTGCAATCGATACCGCGTACTGGGGGTAGCCGCGGGCAAAGTTTGCCGTGCCATCAATCGGGTCAACCAGCCAGGTGGGCTGCTCCGTCAATTCGCCGCCGCTTTCTTCACCGACAAAGCCGCTCTGCGGCAAGACCTTCAGCAGCGCGCTGCGCAAGCCCTCTTCCACTTCGCGGTCAAAGCGCGTGACCCAGTCACCKGGGGCCTTCTGGCGGACATCCACCGGTTGCAGTTCTACATGCGCCTTCCGGATGCGGACGGCAGCCTCCATGCCCGCGAGCCGGGCTTTCTCCAGCACCACAACAAGGTCCATGTTCATGCTTTCTTGGACAGCACACTGACATAGTCATGCGCCTGGGTATTGATGGTGGAGACCCGGTATTCCACGGGCTTGTCGCCGAACGTCAGGGCCAGCCGGTGCACCTCCATCACCGGAGAGCCCACCGCCAGCCCCAGCAGGCGCGCCTGGGTCCGGTCGGCCGCCGCGGCGCGTGCACGTTCCTGTGCCCGCAGCACGGTGATGCCGAAGTCTGTCTGGTACAGGGCATAGATCGTGCCGGGCCTTTCGACAAAACGTTTTTCAGTGAGGTTGCGGAACAGCGCCGCCGCAATGGTCAGCCGGTCATGCATGACCACCCTGCCCTGCAGGGCGAGGCGGTTTTCCGCCCTGAACACGGGCTCACCCATCTTGATGCGCAATGCAGCGGCCTCCTGCTCCGTGGCCCGCTCGCGCCCAAAAGCGATGCAGTCAATTTCCGGGTAGTCGCGGTCCCGCGCCGCATCGTCGTCACCGAAGTTCCAGTGCGGCTCCACGTGAAAAAACTGGAACATGAAGCGGGCATTGTTGTGCGGCGCCACAAAAGTTCCCTTGCCCTGCCGGCGCACCAGCACATGCTCGTGTACCAGTTCGTCAACGGCATGACGCAGGGTGCCAATGCTCACCTGCAGGCTCGCGGCAATATTCGCCTCGCTGGGCAAGGGTTTACCCGGGCCGTAATGCCCGGCCTCGATGAGTTTTTGCAGCTCGCGCTTCACCTGGCGGTAGAGCGGCATGGCCTCTTCGCTCATCAACGGACGCAATGGAGCCGATGTGTTTTTGACATTCACGGCCGCCATTGAAACACCAACGGGCGAGTCGTACAAGTCATATATATGAGTAAATTGACAAGCGGTTGCCGGCCCATAAAACTGGCAACTCGATTCAACTCAGGCCATTCGGAGACCCCATGATTCATTTTGTATTGCATGACGCCAAAGACACCGTGGCCGTTGTGGTGGTGGAAGGTGTGAAGGCAGGAACTGCCATGACCGGCTGGATCATGGACGAAGACCGCATGATCAATGTGCAGGCCCAGCAGGACATCCCGATCGGGCACAAAGTGGCCCTCAAGGACATGGCTGTCGGCGACACCGTGCTGAAGTACGGCATCGACATGGGCAAGGTTGTTGCCAACATCAAGGCCGGCCAGCACGCCCATGTCCATAACATCAAAACAAAGAGGTGGTAACCCCCCGAAGCAGCCTGCGGCCGCCTCCCCCCGAGGGGGCATCGCCTGTGGCCTGGCGAAGCCAGATCCACGTCGATTGCTGGAACAAACAACTCATCTAGGAACATAGCAATGTCAGTCATCGATAAAAACACCACATTTCTGGGCTACCGCCGCGAAAACGGCCGCGTTGGCGTGCGCAACCACGTCATCATCCTGCCGCTGGACGATCTTTCCAATGCAGCCGCCGAGGCGGTGGCACACAACATCAAGGGCTGCATGGCGATTCCGCACCCCTATGGGCGGCTGCAATTCGGTGCCGACCTGGAGCTGCACTTTCGCACCCTGATCGGTGCCGGCTGCAACCCCAATGTCGCCGCCRTCGTGGTGATCGGCATTGAAGACAGCTGGACCAAAAAAGTGGTGGACGGCATCGCCAAAACCGGCAAACCGGTGGTGGGCTTCGGCATTGAAGGCCACGGCGACCATGAGACCATCATGAAGGCCTCCAAAGCGGCGCGTGAGTATGTGCAATGGGCCAGTGAAAAACAGCGCGAGATCTGCGGCATCTCCGAACTCTGGGTCTCCACCAAGTGCGGCGAGTCCGACACCACGTCCGGCTGCGGCGCCAATCCCACCGTCGGCAACGCCTTCGACAAGCTGCACCCGCTCGGCAACTACCTGTGCTTCGGTGAAACCTCCGAGATCACCGGCGGTGAAAAAATCGTCGCCGACCGTTGTGCCACCGATGCCGTGCGCGACCAGTTCATGTTCATGTTCAACCGCTACCAGGACATGATCAACCGCCACAAGACCAGCGACCTGTCGGACTCGCAGCCCACCAAAGGCAACATCGCCGGCGGCCTCACGACCATCGAGGAAAAAGCGCTGGGCAATATCCAGAAGATCGGCAAGGTCTGCACGGTCGACGGCGTCATCGACAAGGCCGAGATGCCCACGCACCCGGGCCTGTGGTTCATGGACTCGTCCAGTGCTGCGGCCGAAATGGTGACCCTGTGCGCCGCCTCGGGTTACGCCGTGCACTTCTTCCCCACCGGCCAGGGCAACGTGATCGGCAATGCGATTGTCCCCGTGATCAAGATCTGCTCGAACCCGCGCACCGTGCGCCTGATGAGCGAACACATCGACGTGGACACCTCCGGGCTGCTGCAGCGCGAGATCACGCTCGACCAGGCCGGCGACAAGCTGCTGGAGAACATGCTGCGCACCGCCAACGGCCGCCTGACCGCCGCAGAAGCGCTGGGCCACCGCGAGTTCGTCTTGACGCGCCTGTTCGAATCCGCTTGAGGTAAGGCAAGCATGGCGCGCATTGTCATCTGTGAATTCATGGACGAGCGCGCAGTGGCGCAGCTTGAAGCGGCACACGACGTGCTCTATGACCCGCAGCTGGTGGGCGACGCCACCCGCCTGCGGGCCGAGGCGGGCAAAGCCGATGCGTTGATCGTGCGCAACCTGACGCAGGTGCGTGGCGAGCTGCTCGCCGCGATGGCCCGCTGCAAGGTGGTGGGCCGGCTCGGCGTGGGGCTGGACAACATTGACGTGCCGGCCTGCGAAGCCCGGGGCATCAAGGTCATTCCCGCCTCGGGCGCCAATGCGCTCAGCGTGGCGGAATACGTCGTGGCCAGCACCATGCTGCTGCTGCGCGGTGCGTTTGCTTCCACCGAAGCCGTGGCAGCCGGCCAGTGGCCGCGCGCTGCGTTGAGCAACGGCCGTGAAGCTGCCGGACAAACGTTGGGCATCATCGGTTTTGGCTCCATAGGCCAGACCACCGCGCGCCTGGCACGTGGCCTGGGCATGCACGTGATTGCCTATGACCCCGCGCTTGCCCCCGATGCCCCGGTTTTCGCGCAGACCGGTGTGCAGTACGCCGGCCTTGACGACCTCATCAGCAGCGCGGATGCCGTCACATTGCATGTGCCCCTGGTGGATGCGACGCGCGGGCTGTTCAGCGCGGCACGCATTGGCCAGATGAAAAAAGGCGCCGTGCTGATCAATACCTCGCGGGGCCACATCGTGGACATCACGGCAGTCAGTGCGGCGCTGCGGTCGGGGCAACTGGGCGGTGCGGCCATCGATGTATTCGACGTGGAGCCCCTGCCGGCGAGCGCGGGGTTGCAAGCCTGCCCCAACCTGTTGCTTACACCACACATTTCAGGTCTCAGCATGCAGTCAAATGAACGCGTATCGTTCATGATCGCTGACAAGGTGCTGGAGAGCCTGAAGTAATGATCCAACTGTCTATTGAAGAAGCAACACGTCTTGCCACGCAGGCGCTGCGCAAGGCGGGCGCGGCAGAGGCCATGGCGGCCACCACCGCGAGAGCACTGGTTCGCGCCGAAGCGCAAGGGCTCGCTTCGCATGGCTTGAGCCGCGTGCCGCAATATGCCACCCATCTTCGCAACGGCCGGGCCGATGGCCATGCCGTCGCCGTCGTGGCGCACAAAAAAGGTGCGGCAGTGCTGGTGGATGCAAAACAGGGCCTGGCCTTCCCCGCCTGCGACCTGGCGATCTCCACAGCGATTGCAACTGCTCGGGAACTGGGCGTGTGTTTTGTCGGCGTGATCAACAGCCACCATTGCGGGGTATTGGTGGATCATCTGCGCCCCGCAACCGATGCGGGCCTGGTAGGCCTTGGTTTTGCGAACGCACCGGCGGCCATGCCCGCGGCAGGCGGCAAGCACCCGATCTTTGGAACCAACCCGATTGCTGCCGCGTTTCCCCGCAGAAACGCCGATCCACTGTTGATTGACCTGTCTTTGAGCGAAGTTGCRCGCGGCAAAGTGATGGTTGCAGCCAAGGAAGGCAAATCCATTCCGCTGGGCTGGGCGCTGGACACGCAAGGCCGGCCCACAACGGACGCACAGGCGGCTCTGGAGGGCTCCATGCTGCCGCTGGGTGCCGTGAGCAGCCCCAAAGGTTCCATGCTGGCATTGATGGTTGAGCTGCTGGTGACAGCCGTGATTGGCGCGCAGTTTGCTTTTGAGGCATCATCGTTTTTTGTGGATGAAGGAAATCAGCCGCGAATTGGCCAGGCTTTCATCCTGATCGACCCGGGCGCGCTTGCAGGCACAGACACTTACTTTGAACGCATGGAAACCGTGATCGCCGAAATGCTGCTGGACGAAGGTGTACGTCTGGCAGGTGCGCGGCGCATCGCACTCGAAACGAAAGCACTACAAGCGGGACTCAGTATTCCCGACGCACTCAAATCGCAGTTGGATCAGTTAGTGGGTTAACAGTTATTCAATCAAGAGGAGTAGGCATGAAACGTCGTGACATCGTATTGGCATCAACAGGTGCAGCCCTGACGGGCATTCCGGGTCTGGGGCTGGCCCAGCAGACCTTTCCCAAACCAGGCAGCACCATCAAATATGTGGTCCCGTTCACGCCCGGCGGCCTGACCGACATGATGGCCCGCACGGTCGCCCAAAAGCTGTCCGAGGCGTGGAAGACTCCCGTGATTGTCGAAAACAAGGCTGGCGGGAACGCGCAGATCGGCGCCGAGCAGGTCGCCAAATCGGCGCCCGACGGCAATACGCTGCTGGCCATCACGTTGACACATGCCGCAAACGTATCCCTGTATCCGAATGCGGCTTACAGCTTCACCAAAGACCTGCGCCCGGTCGCCCTGATGGCCAATTCGCCGATGCTGGTCGTGGTTCCCGCCGCCAGTCCCATCAAGGACTTCAAGGACCTGATGGCCGTGTCCAAAACCAAGCAGCTGAGCGCGGGCTCGAGCGGCAACGGTACTCCGGCACACCTGACCATGGCTTTGTTCTGCGMGTTGAACAAAACGAAGATGATCCATGTGCCCTACCGCGGCGGCGCGCCCTCGATGGTCGACCTGATCGGTGGCCAGCTGGACGTGATTTTTTCCAACTATCCGGAATCGATCGCTCACGTCAAAGGTGGAAAACTGCGCGCGATCGCGATCTGCAGCCTGGGCCGGCACCCGGGGGTGCCTGATGTCCCGACTGCTTTCGAGGCCGGTATGACTGGCCTCTTTGTCGAGAACTGGACAGGGGCCATGCTCCCGGCCAAGACGCCGGATGACATTGTCGACAGATACTCGCGCGAGATCATCAAGATCATGTACAGCGCTGACGTGGAAGAGCGCGCCAAGCAGCAAGGTTTTCGTGTCTCACAAAAGGGTTCAGAAGAGTTCGGCCGCTTCCTGAAAAGCGAAATAGACCGCTGGAGCCGGATTATCAAGACCGCGAAAATCACACCGACCTGATCGGCAAGCACACCCGGTTAAGCACAAAGTCCGCAGGCCGCTCGCGGTCTGCGTTACGTTTTGTAAAACACCACTCCGGTTCTGGTGGCCTGGCGGAAAATCCGCCCAGAGGCGATCCCCGCCACTGGAGACATACATGAACGACATAGCGGATATTCCCGTTACCGTTACCGGGCCACGCAAGGTTGACCAGCTGCTGGTGCACTACGGCGAAAGCCACCAGAACCCGCGCAACGAACTGATCCATTTCATTGCCATCCCGCTCATCATGCTGAGCCTGGTCGGCATGCTGTTTGCGCTTCACCCCTATGTCGCGTATGTGTTTGTCGCGGCCAGCATGGTCTACTACGCGCGCTTGTCGGCGATGTTCTTTATGACCATGGCGGTCTGGTCGGTGCTGTTTCTGGGCCTGGTGTTCGCCATGGGACCATTGGTATTGCCGATCTGTGTCGGCATTTTTGTGGGCGCCTGGATCCTGCAATTCATCGGCCACAAGATCGAGGGGAAAAAGCCTTCTTTCTTTGAAGACATCCAGTACCTCTGGGTCGGGCCGCTGTTTGTGCTGAGCAAGCTGTTTGGCAAGCTGGGTATACGCTGGTGATTCATCCAGCTTGAAAACACCCGGGCGGCCTCCATCTTGAAGGTTTAAACCTTTTCACGGGTACCTCGCTTGATCAGCAAAATTCTGCGTTTCTTCCTCAAGCTCCTGTTTGGCATCTTCGCCGCGGTGTTTGCCGTCAGCCTGCTGGTCGCGGCCCTGATCGTCGTGGCGCTGAGCCTCCTGAAGTCGCTCGTCACCGGCCGCAAGCCGGCGCCGGCGATGGTGTTTGGCCGCTTCCAGCGCTATTCGCCCCAAGGCATGTGGCCGGGCGGGGCCGCCCAGGGCAACCCGGCCAGCCCCCGTGCCGGCGACGTGGTGGACGTGGAAGTCCGCGAAGTGCGTGACGACAAGCGCCTGCCGTAATACCTGCGAGTTCCGATTTGGGCGGGCTGGCGGCTGAAAACCATGGATTTGCTACCAAATTCATAGCTGCTTACGCCCGTCCAGCTTGGATGAAAGGCCATATTCACTCTCCGAAATTGGCAAAAAACTGACGTGCACCCCGTTTGAATTCATTATCAAATATGGCTTCAGCCCAATACACACGGGCGCAAGGAGCTATCAAATAGATAGCGACCGTACCCACTTTGGGATAACGGCGGCATCCATACAAATCGATACCGCGCATTTACAAGGCAGAAACCAATCCCCCTGAACCAATGGCCCACAATGCGGCTCATACCAAGGGTTTTCACTTATTAGCCTTGCGCTATCCGAGTCATTGAACCTATTGCTTAGCACTCTCTCCAACAGAGTGCTAGTATTTAGCACCAGACGAAAGGAGTCTTGCTGTGTCTTATGCTCTTTCCCCCGCTTCCCTGACCGCTGTCGTGCCGAAATCGGGCGCGTCCACAGCCGTCAACCCCTGGTCGCTGGTGCCCCCGCTGGGCAACCTGGACGCTTATATTTCCGCCGTAAACCGTCTCCCCATGCTCACCCTGGAGCAGGAGCAGGAATTTGCCAAAAATCTCAAGGAAAACAACGATCTCGACGCTGCCGGTAAGTTAGTGCTCTCTCACTTGCGCCTGGTGGTCTCGATTTCGCGCAAATACCTGGGTTATGGGCTGCCGCACGGCGACCTGATCCAGGAAGGCAACATCGGCCTGATGAAGGCAGTCAAACGCTTCGACCCGGACCAGAACGTGCGCCTGGTGAGCTATGCCATGCACTGGATCAAGGCCGAGATCCATGAGTACATCCTGAAAAACTGGCGCATGGTCAAGGTCGCGACGACCAAGGCCCAGCGCAAGCTGTTTTTCAACCTGCGCTCGATGAAGCAGGGTTTCAAGGACGACGCCGACGTGGCGACACACCGCGACACGCTGACCGAAGGCCAGATCGATTCGATGGCCAAGACGCTGAACGTCAAGCGTGAGGAAGTCATCGAGATGGAGCAGCGTATGTCGGGCGGCGACGTGCTGCTGGACCCAAGCCCGAGCGACGACGGCGAAGACGCCTTTGGCCCGATCGCCTACCTGGCCGACGCGACCCAGGAACCGACGGCACTGATGGAGTCGCGCCAGCGTGACAACCTGGCTTCAGACGGCATCACCGCAGCGCTGGAAGATCTCGACCCACGGTCGCGCCGCATTGTAGAAGAGCGCTGGCTCAAGGTGAACGACGACGGGTCAGGCGGCATGACGCTGCACGACCTGGCCGACGAGTACAAGGTAAGCGCCGAACGGATTCGCCAGATCGAAGTGGCAGCCATGAAGAAAATGAAGAAGGTGCTGGCCGCCTACGCTTAATACCTGCAGGTACGCGTTTTAAAAGAAAGCCCGCACAGCAATGTGCGGGCTTCTTTCTTT
>NZ_JBFUGX010000095.1:0-9002 GCF_056402675.1 Polaromonas sp. P3_C2
GACAAGGCGGGTCAGCAGATGCGGAGGGATTTTCCGGGACACCCAGTTGTCCGCAAGATGGGAGACAAAGGAAAAGGCAGGACGGGGATTTTGCGCAAAAGTACAGCTCAGGATCACTCCACGCAAGCCGGCAGGCCGGGTAGCCGCAATGGAAATGGCCAAAGGCCCGGAAAAAGATTCACCCAGCAATACGAATGGCGCTGCGGTCATGCGCGCCAGGATGAACTTGTGCAAGTCGTCATAACCCAGCGCGTCATGTCCAGGGTAGCGCACGACTTCAACGTGCATGGATGGCGTCAGTGCGTTGACCAGCGGCGCAAGCAAATCTCCTGTGCCATCCATTCCGGGTAGCAAGATGAGCCGTAGAACAGGGAGAAGGGGCGCGGTCATCCGAAAGAAGCAGTGTTTAGCAATGTGGCTTTCAGATCAACAGGGACCGCAGCACTGGCGGCTGCGAATGCTTAACCGAGGGATTCCCAGTGGTCATGCCGGTCGCGCCGCTCCTGGCGGTAGTTGGTGATCTCCAGACGAAGGCCGTCGGGGTCGGTGAAAAAAGTGGCCCAGTAGTCGGGTGCGTATTCGCCGTGGTTGTGCGGCTCGCTGGCGTTGATGCCGGAGGCTTGCAGCAGCCGCGCGCATTCGGCCACGTCTTCGACAGTGTCTACGCGCAGGCAGAAGTGATGAAGGCCGGGCGAATACGAGTCGTGCGCGGCTTGCGAGCGGGCAGGCCGCAGCACATAACCAAAGTGGCGGTTGTAGTACTGGATGTGCGGGTCGCCGCCTATCGTGAAGGTGTTTTTGCGGCAGCTGAGCGTCTTGAGCATCAGCTTGTCGTAGAACGCTTCCGACTCGGCCATGTTGCTCACGGCAATGTAGATGTGGTCTATGCCGGTGAGCTCGGGCATGCTATTTCCAGGCGGCCAGGAACGCCAGCAACACCTTGGCTGAGTTGTCGGCAGCGATGTTCATGAACGTGACCATTTCATTGGCCGCTTCACCGCCGCCGGCCAGGTCGCTGAGCGAGCGGAAAGCGATGTAAGGCACGCTGTTGCTGTAGGCCACCATGCCCACGGCGGCGGTTTCCATGTCGAGTACGTTGGCCTGGAAGGTCTTGAAGGCATATTCGCGGAAGGCGGCGTTGTCGACAAAGGCCTGGCCCGACACACCGTTGCCGCCCACCATCAATTGCGGTTTGTGCGTGAGGCATACCCCCGCGTTGCAGGCGCCGAGTTCGATGTTGCCCATGCCCCTGGCAACCTCGAGCATTGCGGGGTCGGCTTCAAACCAGAACTTGCGTACGGGCGCCGGGTTGGCGGCGGTGCGCGTTTCGACCGGTCGCGGGTGCAGCATGCCGAAGGGCGCCAGGGTCTGCGCCTCCATGCGCGGCGGGATGGTGAACCGGCCCGGCGAAGTTTCGCGTGCCATCAGCACTTCCAGGTATTGGCTCCACTGGGTGGGTACGCTGACGTCGCCGATGTGCAGGGCCGGGTTGACGCCACCAGCGATGCCGCTGAAGACGATGTGTGTGATGTTGAAACGGTCCAGCACCAGCTGCGTGTTCATGGACGCATTGACCATGCTGATGCCGGAAAGGAACAGCACGACCGGCTTGCCCTGCAGGGTACCGGTGGTGAAATCGACGCCGTTGATGCGGTGCCTGGCAGGGCCCTGCAAGCGGTTGAGCAGCAGAGTCAGTTCGGGCTGAAAAGCCGATATCACCGCGATGCGGGGCGTGGCGTCGAGCCGGACAGGAATGCCCGCAGCTGCGCCTGATGGATTGGATGGGACAGACGCCGGGCCCGCGCATCCCAACAGGCCAAATGATAGAAAGGCCAGGAAGGCCAGCGGAGCCGCGGCCCGCCAGGCAACAGGCTGGCTGAAAAGAAAACGCCGCAGGCAAAACAGGGAATGCATACGGCGCTTTCAGGTGAGGCGGTGAAACGCCGCCTTATTTGGCGGTGGACTTGGGCTGGCCGTCGTCGACCTTGACGGTGAACTTGCCGGCCAGGATGTCGGCCTCTTTGGCCTTGACCTTGGCGACGATGTCGGCGGGCACCTTTTTCTCGAAGGTGCCCAGTGGGGCGAGTTCGGAGCCCTTGTACTTCATCATGGAATAGGGGCCGTAGTCTTCGGCCTTGAATTTGCCTTCCTTGACGGCCTTGATCGCGCGGTCGATGCTGGGCTCCATGTTCCAGAGGGCTGACGCCACCACGGTGTCGGGGTATTTGTCTTGTGTGTTGATCACGTTGCCGATGGCCAGCTTGCCTTTTTCCTTGGCGGCGTCGCTCACGCCAAAGCGCTCGGCGTACATCACGTCGGCGCCCTTGTCGATCATGGCGAAGGCGGCTTCCTTGGCTTTGGGCGGGTCAAACCAGCTGTTGATGAAGCTCACGCTGAACTCGACCTTGGGGTTGGTTTCTTTCGCGCCGGCCATGAAGGCATTCATCAGGCGGTTGACTTCGGGAATCGGGAAGCCGCCGACCATGCCGATCTTGTTGCTCTTGGTCACGCCCCCGGCGATCATGCCGGAGAGGTAGGCCGGTTCCTGGATGTAGTTGTCGAACACCGAAAAGTTGGGCGCCTGCGCCTTGCCCGACGAGCCCACGAGAAAAGACACTTTCGGGAAGTCCTTGGCGACCTTGCGGGCCGCGGCTTCCACCGCAAAAGCCTCGCCGACGATGAGCGCGTTGCCGGCCGTGGCGTATTCGCGCATGACACGTTCGTAGTCGGCATTGGAGACGTTCTCGGTCGCCTTGTATTCGATCTCGCCGCGCGCTTCGGCGGCTTTGAGCGCCTTGTGCAGGCGGCTGACCCATTGCTGCTCAAACGGCACGGTGTAGATGGCCGCAACTTTGGTTTTGGCTGCCTGGGCAAGTGCCAGGCCGGGCAGGGCGGTTGCGAGGGCAGTGGCCAATAGGACGAGTTGACGGCGCTTGAAGGTCTGGTGCATGAGTTCCTCCGGGTAGGTTCAGGTTTTGGGTGACAAACAGAAAAACTAAAACAGGAGCAAAAAATCAAACGCTCGCAGGCTCCCCGAATTCGCCAGTCGGGGCCGCGGAACCGGCTTTGCCGGGCCGCAGGCGCAGCGGCCCCCTCGGGGGGCAGGGAGCTACACGCAGTGAGCGACCGTGGGGGCTCATTTCGTTCCGAAAATCCGGTCGCCCGCGTCGCCCAGGCCCGGCAGGATGTAGCCATGGCTGTTGAGCTCGCGGTCGATCGCCGCGGTGTAGATCGGCACGTCCGGATGTGCGGCCTGCAGGGCCTTGATACCTTCCGGGCAGGTCAGCAGGCAGACGAACTTGATGGACTTGGGGTTGAGCTCTTTGAGCCGCTCGACTGCGGCGATGGCCGAGTTGCCGGTGGCGAGCATCGGGTCGACCACGACAATGTCGCGCTCTTCCATGTCGTGCGGCATCTTGAAGTAGTACTCGACCGCCGTCAGGGTTTTCGGGTCGCGGTACAGGCCGACGTGGCCGACGCGGGCGCYGGGCACCACGCTGAGCATGCCCTCAAGAATGCCGTTGCCGGCGCGCAGGATGGAGACAAACACCAGCTTTTTACCGTCGATGACTTTGGAGGTGGTGATTTCGAGCGGGGTCTCGATCTCGATGTCCTGCATCGGCATGTCGCGCGTGACCTCGTAGGCCATCAGCATGCTGAGCTCGTTGAGCAGTGTGCGGAAGGTGTTGGTGGAGGCGTCCTTGCGGCGCATCAGGGTGAGCTTGTGCTGCACCAGCGGGTGGTCGATCAGGTGGACTTTGTTGCTCTGGATGGTCATTTTCTTGTGTGCCTCTGTGTTCTGTCTTTGTTTTGTCCGGTTGTTATTTTTGTTCTGCTTTTACCTGTGCCGGTGCCCGTCGGGTCCGCGCGTCTTTCGGGATCGATGTTCAGAATACGGTGCCGTCGCTTTCGATGTTCAGGGGCGGCAAACCTTGATGCAATTGCTGTGCCAGTGCACGCCCTGCGGCCCAGGTGCCGCCTTCGAGCACGCAGGCCAGTGGCATCTGCTCGGCGGTCAATCCCAGCTGCTCGCGCACCAGTGGGGCGAGCTCGTCGAGAAGGGCCACGGTGAGGGCGCGCCATTCGACGATCAGTTCGTCGCCGGCGGCATGCAAGCGGTCGGCCTGCGCCGGGTCTTTCAAAATCAGCACGCCGGCATCGAGGAACAGGCCGCCATTACGGTACTCGGGCAGGCCGGTCAGCGCGTCGAGCCCTTTGACCTGCACACCGGCCCATTCGAAAGGCTCCAGCAGTGAATAGGTGAGCCACTGCGACAGCTTGTGGAAAGGCATCCAGCCATGACTGGGCCCAGCTTTTTCGGACTCATCGTCGCCTGCCGCGCTGTGCTGCCAGCAGTCGCCCAGGGGAATGTTGCCCATGACATTTTGGGCTGGCCAGATAGACGAGAGGCTGGTGAGCAGCACCGACAGCAGCTCGTGCGCCTCGATAGCACTTTGCCCGGGTTGCGCCAGCGCTTCAAACAGATGGCCGGGACGGCCGCGCTGGCCAAAGAGGGCAG
Source organism: Polaromonas sp. P3_C2 (assembly GCF_056402675.1). Taxonomy (NCBI): domain Bacteria; kingdom Pseudomonadati; phylum Pseudomonadota; class Betaproteobacteria; order Burkholderiales; family Comamonadaceae; genus Polaromonas; species Polaromonas sp. P3_C2. The sequence continues at coordinate 4,520 of NZ_JBFUGX010000095.1, forward strand.
GCTGGTCCTGCAGTGCCTGGCCGAGGCGCCGCAGCAGCGCGGCGCGGCCTTCGAGGCCGATCAGCGGGTTTTCGGGCGTGACCTGAAAAGCCAGGGCAAGCTGGTCTGCGGTAATGGTTTTGAGCTTGAGGGCATCGGCCTGCAGCGGTTGCTGTGGATCGCTGGAAAAGAGGCCAGCCATGAAGGCGTGAAAACTTGCCACCCCCAGGCCCTCGGAACGGCTGTATTCGCTGCAGGGATGCTCCCCTTGGGCGGCTTCGAGGTAGTGCCACTGGGCGCCGGCGCCGGCGTCCAGCAGCACGCTGATGAGCGCGAGGTCAATCTGGGCGCGGGCGCGCCCGGCAGGCGTGGCGGATGCCAGTGCTGCATTGAGTAAACCCAGGCGGTCAATGCCGCCAGCTTCAAAATGTCGCCAGCGGCTGTGGTACGGAATGTCCAGGTCCGGGTAGCGGGCGCGGGTGATTTCGGCAACCAGCGCAGCGGCGGTGGTCATGGCGCCGTCGTTGACGGTAAACCAGGCGGATTCGCCGCGGCGTGCGCGCTCAAGCAGGGCAGAGGCGCGGGCGCGTATGGTTCTGGTGGAACGCAATTCCGCGGCGGCGCTGATCCCGCGCAGGTTTCCGGCGATGGTGTAGGTGGCGTTGGCGGGGTTGCTGGGACTGTCAGGAGCAGGTGTGGTTTCAGACATCCAGCCCCCGGCCCTTGGCTTTTTTCAGTTCTTCGGCGTCGGGCACCGCGCCGGGGGTGAAATAGCCTGCGGCCATCTTGGCGTCCATTTCGACCTGGGCGTCGGCCGGGATCATGTGTTCGGGAATATTGATGCGCTGAACTACCTCGATGCCCGAGCGGGTGATGGCGTCGTACTTCATGTTGCTCATGGAAACGAGCCGGTGGATTTTGCGGATGCCCAGCCAGTTGAGCACGTCTGGCATAAGTTCCTGGAAGCGCATGTCTTGTACGCCGGCAACGCACTCCGTGCGGTTGAAGTACTGGTCGGCGGTGTCTCCACCGACCTGGCGCTTGCGCGCGTTGTAGACGAGGAATTTCGTGACTTCGCCTAGCGCCCGGCCTTCCTTGCGGAAATAGGACACCAAGCCCACACCGCCGCGCTGGGCACCCTGGATGCACTCTTCAATGGCGTGTGTGAGGTAGGGGCGGCAGGTGCAGATGTCGGAGCCGAAGACGTCGGAGCCGTTGCATTCGTCGTGCACGCGGGCGGTGAGTTCGACATCGGGGTTGGCCAGGTCGCGCGGGCGGCCAAAAATGTAGGCGGTGAGGCCGCCGATGGGCGGCAGGAAGACTTCCAGGTCGCTGCGGGTGACGAGCTCGGGGTACATGCCGCCGGTTTCTTCAAACAGCACGCGGCGCAAATCGGTTTCGCTGCAGCCAAAGCGGCGGGCAATTTCGGGCAGGTACCAGACCGGTTCAACGGCGACCTTGGTCACCATGGCCGCGCCGCCGGCTGTCAAAAACTTGCCGTCGGCCTTGAGCCTGCCCGACTGCAGGGCTTCGATCACCTCGGGCAGGATCACGTGGGCCTGGGTTACGGCGATGGTTGGCCGGATATCGTACCCCGCTGCCAGCTCACTGGAAAAAACGTCGGCCACCATCGCGCCCCATGGGTCCATAGCGACGATGCGGCCGGGCTCGCTCCATTGCGGGTAGGGACCGATCACGTCGGTCGGCGAGGTGTTCGTCAGGTCGGCTTTGTGGCTGGCCTTGAGCGCGCCGGAAGCGACGGCGAGCGCGCGGTAGACGCTGTACGAGCCGCTGTGCGTGCCGATGACGTTGCGGTGGCTGCGTTTGGTGGTGGTGCCCACCACCGGGCCGCGTTCGGCGGCAGTGGCGGCGGCCCAGCGGATAGGCAGGGCGCCATAACCTCCTGCGTGAGAGGTCAATCGGATGTGGGAGATCGCAGGGCTGGCCGGAGCTGTGGAGGAGGCAGGCGCAGAAACAGGCGAGGGGGAGGCCGGCCTTGGATCAGGTGACTTGACGGCAACTTCAGCAGGCATTGCGAATCCTTAAAAAATCCAATGTAGCGATGCGTGCCGGGATTGACAAGCCCGGCAGTTTTGCCGGGTCGTTAATTTGCGACAGGCTTGGCCGAACGCACCGGGCCTGTGCGCGGGCTCAGCGTTTTTTGCCGCCAAAAATGCTGCCGAGGACGCCGCGGATGATTTCCCGGCCCACGGCCGAGCCCATGGTGCGCACGGCGGACTTGGCCATGCTTTGCGCCAGGCCGTCGTGCTTGCCGCCGCGCGGGCCGGTGGTGCCGAACAGGACATCGTTGAGCCCGCCCATGATGCCGCCCGAATCGGTTTGCCCGGCCGCGCCGCCCTGGGGTGCCTTGGCCGCTTCCGTGGCCGCGACTTCCGCGCGGCCTTTGATGGCTTCGTAGGCCGACTCGCGGTCCACGGTCTTTTCGTAGGCGCCGGCTACCAGCGAGTTTTGCAGCAGCTGCTGGCGTTGTGGCGGTGTGATGGGTCCGATCTGGCTGCCGGGCGGCAGCACGTAAACGCGTTCCGTCACGCTGGGGCGCCCTTTGCTGTCGAGAAAACTCACCAGGGCCTCGCCGACGGCCAGTTCGGTGATTGCGGTTTCGATGTCGAGGCCGGGCTTTTGCCGCATGGTCTGGGCGGTGGCCTTGACGGCTTTCTGGTCGCGCGGCGTGAAGGCGCGCAGGGCGTGCTGCACCCGGTTGCCGAGCTGGGCCAGCACCGAATCGGGAATGTCCAGCGGGTTTTGCGTCACAAAATACACGCCGACGCCCTTGGAGCGCACCAGGCGCACCACCAGCTCGATGCGCTCGACCAGCACCTTGGGCGCTTCGTTGAAGAGCAGGTGGGCCTCGTCGAAGAAGAAGACGAGCTTGGGCTGGTCCGGGTCGCCGATTTCAGGCAGTTGTTCGAACAGCTCGGACAGCATCCACAGCAAGAAGGTGGCGTAGAGGCGGGGCGAGTTCATGAGCTTGTCGGCCGCCAGGATGTTGATCACCCCTTTGCCATCAACGGTTTGCATGAAGTCGCTGATATTGAGCATGGGCTCGCCGAAGAACTTGTCGCCGCCCTGGCTTTCGATCTGCATCAGCCCGCGCTGGATGGCGCCCACGCTGGCGGCGCTGACGTTGCCGTATTTGGTGGTGAACTCGCTGGCGTTGTCGCCGACGTACTGCAGCATGGCGCGCAGGTCTTTCAGGTCCAGCAGCAGCATGCCGTTGTCGTCGGCGATCTTGAACACCAGGTTGAGCACGCCGGCCTGGGTTTCGTTGAGGTTGAGCATGCGGCCCAGCAGCAGTGGGCCCATGTCGGAAATGGTGGCACGCACGGGGTGGCCCTGTTCGCCGAAGACGTCCCACAGCGTGGCGGGGCAGGCCAGCGACTCGGGGAGGTCGATGCCGCGTTCCTTGAGGATGCCGGCCATTTTGCCGCCGATGGTGCCGGCCTGGCTGATGCCGGTCAGGTCCCCTTTGACGTCGGCCATGAAGACCGGGACGCCGATTTTCGAGAAGTTTTCGGCCAGTGTTTGCAGCGTCACGGTCTTGCCGGTGCCCGTGGCCCCGGTGATCAGCCCATGGCGGTTGGCCAGGGCGGGGAGGATCTCGCAGTGGATGGAATCGTGCTTGGCAATCAGTAACGGCTCGGCCATGGGGTGTCCTGGAGTGAAAAAGTAAAATGCGGGTTGTAGATTAAATCAATTAATCAGTCTGATAAGGGATTCTTCGTGGCCGGTCACAGTAAATGGGCGAATATTCAACACCGCAAGGGGCGCCAGGATGAAAAGCGCCAGCGCATYTGGACCCGGGTAATGCGTGAAATCATGGTGGCGGCCCGCATGGGCGGTGGCGACCTGGGCACGAACCCGCGCCTGCGCCTGGCGGTAGACAAGGCCAAGGCGGCCAACATGCCCAATGAGAACGTCAAATACGGCATTGCCAAGGCCACGGGCAGCCTGGAAGGCGTGCATTACGAGGAAGTCCGTTACGAAGGCTACGGCATAGGCGGCGCGGCCATCATCGTGGACTGTATGACCGATAACAAGGTGCGTACCGTGGCTGAAGTGCGGCACGCTTTTTCCAAACATGGCGGCAACATGGGCACCGAAGGCTCAGTGGCTTTCCAGTTCAAACATTGCGGCCAGCTCATTTTTGCGCCCGGCACCAGTGAAGACAAGATCATGGAAGTCGCGCTGGAGTCCGGCGCCGACGACGTCATCACGCATGAAGACGGTGCCATTGAGGTGTTGACGCCTTACACGGGCTTTGAAGCCGTGAGGAACGCGCTGGAAGCCGCCGGCCTCAAGCCCGAGATTGCCGAAGTCACCATGCGCGCCGACAACACGATTGAGCTGACCGGCGAGGATGCCCGCAAGATGCAAAAACTGCTGGACGTGCTGGAGGACCTGGACGACACCCAGGATGTATTCCACAACGCGGCCCTCGAAACCTGAACGGCGGTGGGTGAAATTGTGGATGACTCCGAACGGC
>NZ_JBFUGX010000096.1:0-8979 GCF_056402675.1 Polaromonas sp. P3_C2
GGTATTTCTCGCGTATTCGGACATACATCCGGCCTTCGAATCCTTTTTTGGCATAGGCCGGTATACCCAATGCCTTGAAGGCAAAGTTGTAAAGGACCAGGAATAACCGGTCGGTCCACGAAAGATGCCGGTCGTGGAAGCTGCTGTTGTTGAAATAAAACCCAATGCCTTCGTCGTAGAGATAAACCTGTCCACCAGCGTGCCGCATCTGCGTGGCTAGAAATGCGTTGTTGATTTCATATTCCGTTGTGATGACAAGCAAGTCTCCCGACCGGAACTGAAAGCGGTGCTTTAGCCGTATCTGGTGAAAATATGCCTTCAAGTAACTTATTGGATTCTTGAAGCTGAGGCCGGAACATAGCGGATGGACGTCCACCGGCTCAAGAGCGAAGCCTAGCGACCCTGCCAACTGGTTGCGCGGTGACCGGTGTGAAATGAACGTCACGCCGGACTTGGGAAGCCGATTCTCTTCTATGATCGACAACGCCAGGTTGGTGTGATGGTCGTTGTCGATTGAGAAATAAACCATACGTGTGCAAAGCCGGTGAGAGTGGTGATGGGGGTTGGTGGTTGATGCCATCGCAGCGCTGAACGGCCCGTGGGACGCTGCTACCAGACCGACCTTCCTCCGTCCATCACGATATTTTGGCCATTCATATACGAAGAGGCGTCCGAACAGAGGAATTGCACGGCGGCACGGTACTCGTCGCCAGCCGCCATGCGGCCCAACGGGATCAATGCGCTGAGCCGGGTCACGAACTCTTCGCCCTGGCCATTGAACACACCGCCCGGAGAAATTGCATTGGCGCGCACGCCCTGTTCTGGCCAGTAGGTTGCGAGGTAACGCGTCAAGCCGATCAGGCCAGCCTTGATGACGGAGTAAGTAACCGGTTTGACGGGCTGCAGATGCTCGGGCAGTCCCGGTTTGCGATACAGGCGTTGGTCCGGCGAGAACACCGAAAGGTCTGATGCGATGTTCAGGATTACGCCGCCCTTGTCGTCGGCGGCCATCGCAGTGCCGAAGACCTGGCTGCACAGGAACGCGCCGGTCAGCCCGACCGCGACTTGCAGATTCCATTGATCGATCGGAAAGTTCTCGAGACGAGAGCTTTCGACCATGCCGGCGCCGGCCGTAACCTTGGGGTCAATCGCCGCGTTGTTGACCAAAATGTCTATCCGTTGTCCGGCAGCCGCGAGTCGCGCGGATAGCGCGGCGACCGCTTCCGGGTTCGAAACATCGAGGATCGCCGTGTGGATGCGGTCGATTTCCGCTGTGCCCGCGAGAAATTCCCTGGCCGACGCGAGTGCGTCCTCGCCGATGTCGGTAAGCACCACGCTCGCGCCGCTTTCGAGCAGGGCCGCAGCGTGTTGCCGGCCGAGCAAGCCTGCGGCACCCGTGATCAGCGCGGTTTTTCCCGTGAGATCGAACTTTTTGAATGCGGTAGTCATGGGTGTTCCTTCGAGTTGCCGCTATGCGCGGACCTGGCCGCCGTCGAGTGTCCAGACTGCACCGGTTGCAAAACCCGAGCGTGGTGAGGCGAGGTACGCCGCCAGTTGACCGATGTCCTGCGGCGTACCGAGGCGCGCCAGTGCGACGTTGGCGGCCAGCATTGACTGCACGCCATTTGCATCGGCTGCCAGTTTTCTGTCCCACACGGAGCCGTCAAACAGAATGTTGCCGGGTGCTATCGCATTGATGCGCACACCCTGGGCGCCGAGTGGTCGGGCAATGCCGCGCACGTAGGCGTGCAATGCGGCTTTGGCAGCAGAATAGGTAACCGGTGCACCCGGAATGACCTCGAGCCCGCAGATCGACGAGATGCAGATCACAGCGCCGCGCGAAGCGGCGAGCGCGGTACGCGCTGCCTCGACCGTATGGGTGACGCTCCAGAGGTTTAGTGCGAACACGCGTTGCCATTCCTCGGGAGTCTCCAGGCCTGGTGCCACCGAACGGCCGCTACCGACATTGCAAACCAGAATGTCGAGCCTGCCGAGCGCCCGAGTCGCTTCATCGACAACCTGTCGTGCCTGGCCTGCGTCGGAGACATCGCCCGCGACAGCCGCCGCGGATTTCAGGGTCATAGATGCCAACTTCAAGGCATCGGCGTCGCGTCCGTTTATCGCGACCCTACAGCCCTCGGCTTGCAGCGCCTCGGCAATGGCCCGGCCGATTCCGCGTGAGGAACCGGTGACCAGGGCTGTTTTGCCGGTGAGTTCAAGCTCCATGGCGTGCTATCCAGTTGACAGCCATGTCGCGGTAGCGGCAAAGCGCGCCTGCATGGTCGCCGTCATGTGCCCGGGCGGTTTGCAGGATGTAATTGCCTTTGTAGTCAACTTTTGCGAGTGCCGAAAAAACAGTTTCGAAATCAGCGCTGCCTGTGCCAAGTGGCACCGTGGTACCGCCGAGCACGCGATCTTTGATATGCACGTTGACGATGCGATGGCCGTAGGCCGCGATTTCGTCGGCAGGCCGCATGCCGAGCCCAGCGCTGTTGCCAATGTCGTAGTTCACGCCAAACAATGCTGGATCCAGCCGTTCGATGAAACGTGCGAGCTCGGACGGCCCRAAATCCGACTCAAAGACCACCTGCACGCCAAGTTCGGCCAGCAGCGGGGCGTGAGCCTGCAGCACGGAGACCAGTCGGTCTTCCTGAGCGCGTGTCGCCAGGCTGCCGTTGTCGACCAGTGGCAGGACCATCATGACGATGCCGACCGCGGAACAAGCCTTGGCCACGGCCCGAAAGTCTTCTTGCAACTGCTCGGCTTGCGCCGTATCGGCCTTCCAGAACGGACTCTGCATGAAGCAGTCACCGGTCAGCGAACCGATGCGTATTCCATGCGCTGCCCGCAGCGCCGTGATTTCCGCGCGGCCGGCCCCGGTCAGCAGCGGGTTGCTGTAGAGCAGGTCCTGATCGAGCGTCCACTCCATGAGGCCGAAGCCATGAGCCGCGGCCGTGGGAAACTCACCTTGCCAGCAGTCCCATGGAAAAGCCTGGATGCGGCCGTTGACGAGCGGCGACAGCCGTCCCTGCATGAAACCGATACGCTCAGACATTTTTGATCACCATCATCATGTTGGCGGTTGCCTTGTTCTTTACGAGTCGCGCGACGTATTCATCGTTGAGTGCTTTCATCTTCGCGGTGAGCCAGGCCGACATATCGGTGTCCGTGCCGGCCAGGTCGATTTCGCTGAGGCCAACATTGCAGGTCGCCTGGGGTCCGTTGTTCATGATCCAGTTCAGGTGATTCAACAGGTTGTAGTCCTGAGTGAATGAGATATCGATCTGCGCGTTGCCGAAACCCGCGAGCTGCGCGGTTTTCCTTAGTGAGTCTTCGGTGAAGTAGTGCAGATGCGCTGAATGGTAGAAGAACTTCTGGTATGCCTTGACATTCCAGACCGACAGTAACGGGTCGTTGAGGTTGGGCACTTCAATAAACAGCGTCGCACCTTTTTGGGTCGACTGTTGCAGGTCGCGCAGAAACACAACGGGATCCTCGACGTGTTCGAGCACCTGGAATGCACAGACCACATCGTATCGCTGGTCCGCAAAGCGGGACTCGCGCAGAAATTCTGAGTCCGCCTCTATGTCCAGCTCCGATGACATGAAGTCACAGCAGGCCTTGTCGAGCTCAATCGCGTTGACGAGCGCCACGCGATCCTTGACATTGACCAGGAACTGCCCCGATGAGGCGCCGACTTCCAGCAGGCGGGTTTCGGCCGACAGGTATGGCCTGATGGCCTTGAGCCGATCATGCTGGTAATTTTTGTAAACGTCGAAAATCTCGCGCGCGTTGGTCGCCGCGGCTTCGGCATTGTGCGAATACTCCTGGCGGTAATTCTCTGCGTAGTAGGCTTTGGCGTCCGGTGCCTGATTCTCCGAAAGAAAACCGTGTCGGCAGGACTCACAATAAAAAACGATACCTGTGCCTCGTCGCAAAGTAGTAGACAGCACGCTGGCGGTTGCTTGCCTGCAGAGCGGGCAACTGGCTTGGTGAGAGTGTTGGGTGAAGATCATTGTGGGATCATTCCTGCAATATTTCGACCAGTTCCAGCAATACGCCTTCGAGCCCCCGGCAGTAGGTGACCTTGACCTTGCCGTCTGGGGAATGCTGTGGTGGTGCAAAAAAAGTGACGCCCGCACCTGCGAGCTTTTTGCAGAAGGCGTCAATATCTTTCACGGTCATTGCAACATGCGTAAAGCCGGTGGAATAAGGTGTTCCGGTCCAGGCTGGCCTGTCTGGGTGCGAATGGAAATAAAGCAACTCGATCATGCCGCCTTCAGGTGCGGTAAGTTTCGACGTTGTCAGGCGTACGTTTTTCAGGCCCATCATTGCGTCGATGTGCGGCCCGGACTCGTCCATCTGCCGTGCCACGGTGAACCCCAGCAGGTCCCGCCAGAAGCGCAGCGCCGCATCGAGGTCGGCGACGACCAGGCCGGTATGGCGAATCTGCGTGATCATTTGGCCGCGATCTCGGCGATAGCCTCGCCGAGCACATCCACACCTTCGAGCAGGGCTTCGTCGGTAATCGTCAATGGCGGGCCGATCTTGATCGATTCGCGTCCGGTATGCACGACCAGCAACCCCTTCTGCATGCAGAGTTCGGCGACCTGGCTCGTGAACGGGCCGTCGGCCGCACCGGTCTTGGGGTGCTTGAACAGTACCGCCGCGATCAGGCCTCGACCCAACAGGTGTGAGATGCGGTCGGGAAAACGCGCCTGCAGTTTGTGCAGTGCGGCAAACAGCAGCTCGCCCTTGCGCGCGGTTTCGGCGACAAGATTGCGATCTTCCATCTCCTCGATGACGGCTAGGCCAGCGGCGCAGACCAGGGGGTTGGCTGAGTGCGTGCTGCTCATGTTGCCGACATCGGGCAGGTCCATGATCGCGGCGCGGCCGATCACGCCGGACAGCGGTACGCCTCCGCCCATGCCCTTGCCGCAGCAGATCAGGTCGGGTGTCACGCCGTAGTGCTGGAAGCCGAAGGCCTTGCCGGTGCGGCCAAAGCCCGCCTRCATTTCGTCAAAGGTCAGCAGGATGCCATGCTTGCGGCAGACGCGCTCGATGGCCTGTACATATTCTGGCGGGTAGAACACTGCGCCCCATCCCTGGAAGGTTTCGAGCATGAAGCCGCAAACGTCTTGCGCAATGTCGATGCCGGCCTTCTCGAGCCTGGCCAGGCTTTCGTCCAGAAACGCTTCCGGCGTGCGCCCGGCCAGGGCCCATGGATAGGGGAACGGGATGTGGTGAATGTCGACATCCTGGTAGCCTATCCATTCGCGCTGGGCCAGATTACTGCTGAGCATTTGCGCGCCCATCGTGCGGCCGTGCCAGTTGCCTTCGATGCAGATCACGCCGCGGCGGCGTTTGCCTTCCTTCTGGCCGTTCATGCGCATGAGCTTGAGTGCGCCTTCGGTCGCCTCGGTGCCGGCCGAAAGCAGGAAAGCCTTTTCGAACGGCGCACCGGCGAACGCGACCAGTTTTTCGAGATAGCGCGCGCGGTTTTCGTTCGCATAGGCATAACAACCATAGAGCGGGCGGTCCAGCGTTTCTTTCATGGCGGCGGTCACGCGCGGATTTGAATGTCCGACGTTCGCGACAAAAATGGTCGAGGTGAAGTCGATCCACCGATTCCCGGCGGCGTCGTAAATGCTGTAGTCCTCGGCCCGATCCCAGACCAGCGGCAACTGCCCGTGCATGGAACGCGATTCGCAGGCCTCAAGCCGTTCGAGCACTTCGCGCGTGCCCGGCGTCGGGATCGCGGTCTGGATCAGGCGGTTGGCGGTCGAGACCGGTGGAACGGATTGGGGCAGGCGGGAAARGGAATGTGCGGCCATGATTGTCTTCAGTTGAAAAGTTTTTGTGACACACCCGGCATCCGGGTGATCTGGAATTCCAGGTGTTCGAAATCGTCAAGCGTGTCGACCTCGACCACCGATGGCGTGATGAAGGGCAGCACATGGTTGCCGTGCATCAGACCCGACTTCCGGATGAACGCGCTCGACAGCACATCGACATAGCCATTGGCCTGGTAGGTGTTCGGAAATTGCTGGCGCGCGTTGTTCGCCGCGTCAAGCTCGGTATTGTCCGCACCAAGGCGCTTGAGTTGACCTCCCTCCGCCATCTCGAAGGTCTTGTAGGCCGACTCGGACATCTCGTGTACCGATCGCAGCGCGGTTGCTTGCGGCGCTGCGATGAAAGCTTTCACTGCGTCATCGATTAACTGCGGGTCGCGCAGTGGCGTGGTTGGCCTGATATGCACGATGTATTCGGGCTCGCCGCTTTCGGCTGCCAGCCAGTCGAGCGCGTGGACAATGAAGTCATAGTCGGTCGAACGGTCGCCCGAGATCGCTTCAGGGCGCAGGAACGGCGCTTCGGCGCCGAGTTTCCGTGACAGCGCTGCGTATTCGGCCGAGTCGGTTGAAACGATGACGCGGTCGATGGTTGCCGACCGCAGGCAGGCGGCGATCGACCAGGCCAACAGCGCGTGGCCGCCAAGGGGTTTGATATTTTTGTGGGGAACTCCCTTGGAGCCCGCTCGCGCCGGAATCAGCGCCACGATTTTTGTCATTTCTTTTCGGCTCCCTTTGGAAAATACCAGGCCTCGACCAGGCCGCACAGAATATGCCCGACCAGAATGTGGCACTCCTGGATGCGCGCGGTTTCATTCGACGGAATACGCAGGCATTCGCAAGCTTCATTGAGCTTGCCACCGCTCGCGCCGGTCCAGGCGAATGTGCTCACACCGCGCTCGCGGGCGACCTTGACGGCCATCAGGATATTGGCACTGTTGCCGCTGGTCGAGATTGCGATGAAGACGTCCTCCGGTTTCGCCAGTGCCTCGAGCTCGCGCGCAAACACGAACTCATAGCCGTAGTCGTTGCCGATCGCGCTGATCGCTGAATTGTTGGCTGCCAGTACCACCGACGCGAGCGGCGCGCGGTCGAACAGGAAACGCGAAGTGAACTCCGCTGACAGATGCTGTGCATCGGCAAAGCTGCCGCCGTTGCCTGCAAAAATGATCTTGCCGCCGGCCTTCAGCGAGGCCAGGCAAGCCTGCGCGAGTTTCTCGATCTGCTGCAGCAACGCGCCGTCAGCCAGCAGCGCCTGCTTGACTGCGATGGACGCCTCGACCTGCGTCTTGATCTGCTCCATGCTCACAGGGTACCTTCCAGCTTTTCGAGCGCGATCCAGAAACCCTCGCCGCCGTTCTTGTGGCCCTGCCAGATCTCGGGGATGAACGAAGCGGTCGGGCAGCCTTTTTCCAGGATTCTGCCGAGTCGCGTGAAGTCGATGTCGCCTTCGCCGATCTGCAGGCCCTCGCCGTTAAGACCCTGGGCGTCGCCGAGATGCAGGTGCGCCGAGATCGGCGCGATCTTTTCGGCGAAGTCATAGAAGTCGATGCCGAAATGGTTGCAGGTCAGGCGCGTGTGCGAGATGTCGAAACACATGCGCAAGTTCAGGCGTTGGCACCAGTCGACGATTTCCTCGATGCGGACGAAGATGTTCTGGAAGCGCTGACCGCCGAAATGCCAGGGGAACGGCGCCATGGTCTGCGGGATCAGTTCGACGCCTTCCATGTCGAGTTCGCCGAGGCTTTTTGCGAAGCGTTCGTAATAGGCCGTGATGACGTCGGGCGGCAGCGGCGCGTCCATCGTGAAGCCGCCGATATTCGCGACGATCGGCGGTCGGATGGTCTTCGGAAAGAAGCGTTTGAGGCCGCGCGTGATATCGATGACGCGCTGGGTTTCAGCGATCGACTGGCGGCGGTAGTCTTCGTCGGGCGAGGCCAGATCCATCAGCCGGCTGTTGGCGAACAGCTCGGGCGCATGGACTACAAAATCACAGGAATAGGTGCCACTCAGGAAATCGTCCAGCTTGAGCTCCATGTCCGAATACGACAGGTGAAATTCGAACAGATCGGGTTTGATGCGCGAGTTGTATTCACCGAAGTCGTGATAGCGGACGGGTACTCCCCAGGGACGCTTGAAGCGGTAGGGCCGCGGCTCGATCCGTTCGTCCTTGAGGTCCGACGGATAGAAGAAGTCCTCTGCCGCCATGTCGTGCTGCAAGGTGCGGCCCAGCAGTTTTTCGTAGTGCTGCGGCGACAGGCCCTGGCCAGGGCTGCGCACCTGCACATCCTCAGGCCGGACGATCGAGCCCTTCTTGAGGGCTTTCGCGGCGACCAGGCTTTTTCCGAGGTTCTCACGGTTGATCATCTCGCCTTGCGAGATGCGGCGCTCACGGCCGTCACCGAGCGCCTGCTCAATCTCGCGGATACCCTCGATCAGGCGCTTGAATTCCGCATGCTCGAGGCTGGCCGCGTGGTCGGGGCCTTCCATGCCGCGGTCCAGCGTGAAGTGGCGTTCGATCACGCAGGCACCGAGGCCGGTCGCCGCCAGGGTAACGGCGATACCTCGTTCATGGCCTGAATAACCAACCAGCGGATGGATCAGTTTGAGTTTTTCCATCCAGCGCAGGTGGATGTCATGCAGCGGCGCCGGATAGGTACTGTTGCAGTGCAGCAGCACAAACGAAGCGTTGCGCTTGTTGAGGAAGTCGACGGTAACCTGCACTTCCTCGCGCAGGCTCATGCCGGTAGACAGGATCAGCGGTTTGCCGGTCGCGCAGAGCTTCTCGAGCAGCGGCAGGTTGGTCAGATCGGCCGAGGCGACCTTGTAGGCCGGCACGTGCAACTGCTCGAGCACGTCGACGCTGTGTTGATCCCACGGCGTGCAGAGGTAGAGAATGCCCTTGCTCCCGCAATAGGCTGCGAGTTCGCGGTGCTGTTCAATTGAGAGTTCGAAGCGGCGCAGCAGGTCGAGCACGTATTCGGTGCCGAGGTCCTCGCCGTCCTTGCGCAGGGTGCGCTGGCGATAGACCTCGTCGAGTTTGCGCAACTGGAACTTGGCGCAGTCCGCTCCCATCTCGACGGCCAGGTCGACCATCTGCTTGGCACGCTCAAAGCTGCCGTTGTGGTTG
>NZ_JBFUGX010000097.1:0-8946 GCF_056402675.1 Polaromonas sp. P3_C2
TCCGCCATTCGTGCGGCCTGGCGCCGCAAAAGAGCCAAATCAGCCAGCTTTTACAGGACTTTTACAAGAATGGCTCCCGCAGGACTGCCGGGAGTCACTGAATTGCCCCTCAAGCCTTGCCTTGCGCACCCACGGCCGCTGCCGCCTTGGCAGCGGCCTCACTATCACCGAGGTAGTAATGGCGCAAGGGCCGCAGTTCGGCGTCCAGCTCATAGACCAGCGGGATGCCATTGGGAATGTTGAGTCCCACGATGTCGCTGTCGGAGATGTTGTCCAGGTACTTCACCAGGGCGCGGATGGAATTGCCATGGGCGGCCACCACAATGCGTTTGCCTGCCTTGATCGCCGGCGCCATGGACTCATTCCAGAACGGCAGGACGCGGTCCACCGTGTCCTTGAGGCATTCGGTCAGCGGCACCTGGCCGGGCTGCAGCTTCGCGTAGCGCGGGTCGTTCCGTTCGCTGCGCTCGTCGGAGGCATCAAGCGCCGGGGGTGGCGTGTCATAGCTGCGGCGCCAGATCAGCACCTGCTCGTCGCCGAACTTTTTCGCTGTTTCGGCCTTGTTCAGTCCCTGCAGGGCACCGTAATGCCGCTCGTTGAGACGCCAGCTGTGCACTACGGGCAGCCAGGTACGGTCCATTTCGTCCAGCGTGTGCCAGAGCGTGCGGGTCGCGCGCTTGAGCACGCTGGTATAGGCCACGTCAAAGTCATAACCTTCGGTTTTGAGCAGTTTGCCGGCGTTTTTGGCCTGTTCGATGCCGGTTTCGGTGAGGTCAACGTCGGCCCAGCCGGTGAAGCGGTTTTCAAGGTTCCAGATCGATTCGCCGTGGCGGATGAGCACGAGTTTGTACATGGTGGGAAGGGTGAGGAGTGGAAAAARGGGAATAAGGAGGGCCGCCGGCAGGGCGTTTTCTCCCTCTATTCTAAAATCATGGGTTCGCTGAAAAAGCGCTCCAAGACACACAAAGGGTACAACGTGAAATTTCTGATCGATAACTGGATGCTGATTTCGATAGCGGTCGCCTCGGGCGGCATGCTGGTTTGGCCCATGATTTCCGGCGCCATGAACGCTGGCGCGCTCACGGCGAGCGGCGCCGTACAGCTGATCAACCGCGAAAAAGCGGTGGTGGTGGACGTCAGCGAGGCCGAAGAATTCGCTGCCGGCCATGTCACAGGCGCCAAAAACGTGCCCTTCAGCGAGCTGGAAGGAAAACTCCCCGCCACCGTCAAAAACAAGGCTTTGCCGCTGATTTTGGTGTGCGCCACGGGTGCCCGCGCCGGCCGCGCCGTCGCCGTCGCCAAAAAGCTCGGCTACGAGCAGGCCCAATCACTGGGCGGCGGGCTGAAAGCGTGGAAAGAAGCTAACCTGCCACTTGAGAAGGCCTGATCAGTTCAGTTCTGACCAGTTTCCCGATCCGGTTTTTGGCAGGCACGAAAGCTGCAACGCCGAGGCTACCGGGCTTTGGCCCGGCTTTCGCCCTGGCCATCCATTTTTCCTGCGCTGCGCGTAGACCAGCTCTTCCGGAGGAACCATGCAAACCGTCAAAATTTACACCACAGGTACCTGCCCTTATTGCATCCAGGCCAAGCAGATATTGAAGCAGCGCGGCGTCACCGAGCTTGACGAAATCCGTGTGGACATGGTGCCTGGTGAACGCCAGAAAATGATGGACATCACTGGCCGGCGCACCGTGCCGCAGATTTTTATCGGCGATACCCATGTTGGTGGCTGTGATGACCTCATGGCCCTGGACAGCCGTGGCGGCCTGATGCCGTTGCTGGACCGCTAACCCCCGTTCAGGCTCACTTCGTGTAGCCTGCTCCCCCCTTCCAGGGGGCGGCGCCTGGGGCCGGCAAAGCCGGACCCGCGGCCCCCACTGGTGAAATACTTCCATCACTGGTCGCACCCACAGAACTCTTCAAGCCAGCATGAGCCGCGGGACTGGCTTTGCCAGACCGCAGGCGGGCGGCCCCCTCGGGGGGCAGGGAGTTCACGAAGTGAGCGACCGTGGGGGCCACGTCCACGGCTCCCTATAATCATCCGATTTCCCTCCAAGCACCCGAAAGAGCACCATGGCTGAAGCCAATCTTGACCCCGTATTCCAGATCCAGCGCGTTTACCTCAAGGACGTGTCACTGGAGCAGCCCAATTCGCCCGAAATCCTGCTGAGCCCGGAGCAGCCTGCGGTGGACATCCAGCTGGGCGTGGGCGCCACCCCCGTGGCAGACGGCCTTTTTGAGGTTTCCGTGACGGCCACCGTGCAGACGAAAATCGGCGACAAAACCGTGTTTCTGGTGGAAGCCAAGCAGGCCGGCATTTTTGAAATCCGCAATGTGCCCGAAGACCAGATGGGCGCCATCCTGGGCATTGCCTGCCCGCAAATCGTCTACCCCTACCTGCGCGGCAATGTCGCTGACGTGATCCAGCGCGGCGGCTTCCCGCCTGTGCACATGGCTGAAATCAACTTCCAGGCCATGTACGAACAGCAGCAAGTCCAGGCCGCTGCCGAATCGGCCGCTCCCCAGATCATCGTTTGATGGGCTGCCGGGGCTTCCCGGCGTCTGTTTTCTCGCTCATCCACGCATGAAAATCCTGGTCATCGGAGCCGGCGCCTGGGGCACGGCTGTAGCCGTGAGCAGCGCCGCCCGGCACGATGTCACCCTGTGGGCGCGCGATGCTGCGCTGGCCAAAGCCTTGCAGACCAGCCGCGTCAATACCCGCTACCTGCCTGGCGTTCCCCTGCCTGCCGGCCTGCGGCTGCAAGGCGGCGATGTACCCCTGGCAGAGGCGATTCAAGGGCAGGACCTCATCATCCTTGCAACGCCCGTCTCAGCGGCGCGCAGCATGCTGCAGTCCCTGCAGCACGCCAGCGTTCCAGTGGCTTGGTTGAGCAAAGGTTTTGAGGCACCTCTTGCCTCTGCCCCTCCTTCCGCATCATTTGGCCTGATGGTCCATGAAATACGGGCGCAAGCTGCTATCAATTTAAGAGCGGGCGTGCTCAGCGGGCCCAGCTTCGCCCTCGAAGTCGCCCGCGGCCAGCCGACCGCGCTGGTGGCCGCCAGTGAACATCCCGAAGTACGCGAAGCGCTGGTGGCCGCCTTTCACAGCGCCACCCTGCGTGTTTACGCCAATGACGATGTCGTGGGGGTAGAGGTGGGCGGCGCCGTCAAGAACGTGCTGGCCATCGCCACGGGGCTTTGCGACGGATTGCAGCTGGGGCTGAACGCCCGCGCTGCGCTGATCACCCGCGGCCTGGCCGAAATGACACGGCTGGGTGTCGCGCTGGGCGCGCGGGCCGAAACCTTCACAGGTCTTTCGGGCCTGGGCGATCTGGTATTGACGGCCACCGGCGACCTGAGCCGCAACCGCAAGGTGGGCCTGTTGCTGGCCGAGGGCAAGACGCTGGCGCAGGCCGTGGACTCGCTGGGGCATGTGGCCGAGGGCGTGTATTGCGCCCGCACCGTAGTGCAGCGCGCGGCCGGTTTGGGCATCGAGATGCCGATTGCACAAAGCGTGGTGGCCTTGCTGGACGGCAAGCTCAGGCCGGCTGAGGCTGTGGCGGCGCTGATGGGGCGCGATCCGACTGCCGAACTGGCCTGACCACGCGATCGATTTTTCCGGTTCCCGTTTTTGCTATTGAATTAATAGCTGCTTGCGCTTACCCCTATTGGGCTAAAGCCCTGAAACATCATTAATCCGCGAAGCAGGGGCCGACCTACTTTCGCAAATGCAGCGTCACCAGCAGCGATGCATCCTTCACGGCAGTCAGGCCGTGTTCCACGCCGCCCGCAAGCCACAGCAGCTGGCCTGCCTTCATGCGCTGGGTTTGCCCCTCTGCCGTGAAGGCCACTTCACCTTCCAGGCATTGCACGGTGATTTCGCCCTTGACCCGGTGCGAGGGCACCAGCTTGCCGGCCGGCACGATGAGGCGCATGACTTCCAGCTCATCGCTTTTGAACAGCGCGACGGTTCGTGCCTCCAGGAGCTTGCCCGCAAGCGGCTGGACGTCGATGAGTTGCCCGGAGGCGGCGTGGGGAATGGCCATGGTGAAACTCCTGCAAAGGTGGCGGCATGTGCCTGAACCAGCTGAAAGCGTTATACCCCAAGGCCCGCCTGGGCCCTAGACCACCTTGTTGTACGCCAGGAAGATGTCGTCGCGAACCCAACCCAGGGACTCATACAGCGCCTGCGCGGTGTGGTTGGTCCTGGCGGTGGTGAGGTCCAGCCGCGCAAAGCCGTGCTGTTTTGCGTGCACGTGGGCGGCCTGCATCAGCGCGCGGCCGGCGCCGCTCTTGCGTGATGCGGGCGCAACATACAGGTCATACAGCGTGTAGATGGGCTGGGCGATCACTGAGCAGAAACCGGGATACAGCTGGCAGAAGCCGGCGAGCGCGCCGGTGCCGGGCGCACCTTCCGGCTCGGCCACCAGGATGACCGATTCGCGGTTTCGCATCCGGTTGCCGATGAAGTCCAGCGCCAGCGCGGCATCGGCGGGCTGTTCGTAAAACTGGCGGTAGGCGTCAAACAGCGCAGCCACGGCAGGCTGGTCGTCCAAAGTGGCAAGGCGTACGGAAGGGGTGTTCATGTTGAGCTGTTAAAAAAGCCAAAAGATCCGCCGTCAGGTGGCGAACCGGTTTTGTTAGAGAAAAATGGCTGCAGCTCAGGCGGGGCGAGCGCAAGCAGCTATCAAAAATGGAGCAACGTGGCAGCCCGCCGGGTTGCCTCCGGCGGTGGCCGGGGTTGGCCGGGGTTTGGCCCGTGCCTAGATTTCCAGGTTGTCAATCAACCGGGTGCTGCCCAGCTTGGCCGCACCCAGCACCACCAGCGGCACATCGGCCAGCGGGCCTTGCGGTGCCAGCAGGTCGGCGCGGCGGCGCACGGTGAGGTAGTCGGGCTTCCAGCCGCGCCGGGCCAGCGCCTGCATGGCCTGCGCTTCCAGGGCTGGCAGGTCAGGCGTGCCGCTGGCGCGGGCGGCCTCGCCCAATGCGCGTATCGCTTTGGACAGCTCCACCGCTTCGGCGCGCTGGGTGGCGTTCAGGTAGCCGTTGCGTGACGACAGCGCCAGGCCGTCTTCGGCGCGCTGGGTTTCACCGGCCAGGATCTCGATCGGCAACGCAAACTGCTGCACCATGCGGCGCACCACCATCACCTGCTGGTAATCCTTCTTGCCGAAAGCCGCCACGCCCGTGGGCATGCCGGCAAACACGCAGGAAAACAGCTTGAGCACCACGGTGCTCACACCGATGAAAAAACCGGGCCTGAAGTGGCCTTCAAGGATGTCGCTCAAGTCGGTGGCCGGATGCACCTTGTAGCTTTGCGGCTCGGGGTAAAGGTGTTTTTCCAGCGGGGCAAACAGCACGTTGCAGCCGGCCTCTTTCAGGCGCTCGGCATCGGCGTCCAGCGTGCGTGGGTAGCTGTCGAAGTCTTCATGCGGCGCGAACTGCAGGCGGTTCACGAAGATGCTGGAGACGCTCACGTCGCCCAGCGGCTTGGCCTGCTTGACGAGCGCGATGTGGCCGTCGTGCAGATTGCCCATGGTGGGCACGAAGGAAGGGCGTTTGAACGGGCTGAGGGCCTCGCGCAGCTCCGGGATGGTGTGGACGATCTGCATCTTGTCTCCTGAAAGGGGCGCGTGGGGCTACCAGGCGTGGGTGGCGTTCACCGGAAAGCTGCCGTCTTTCACGGCGCGTACATAGGCTTCCATGGCGCCGCGCACACTGGCGGTCTTGTTGTCCGGGCCTTCCATGAAGTTGCGTACAAACTTCGGCATCTTGCCCAGGTTCATGCCCAGCATGTCGTGAAGCACCAGCACCTGGCCGGCAGTGCCGTTGCCCGCACCAATGCCGATGGTGGCGCAATGCGTGAGCTCCTGAGTGAGCGTGGCCGACAGGGCTGCGGGCACCATTTCCAGCACCATCATGGCGGCGCCTGCGTCCTGCAGCTCGCGCGCGTGGCGCGTCATCGCGGCAGCGGCTTCGTCTCCCTTGCCCTGCACGCGGTAGCCGCCCAGCGCGTGCACGGTTTGCGGTGTCAGCCCCAGGTGGGCGCAGACCGGGATGCCGCGCTCGACCAGAAAACGCGTCGTCTCGGCCGTCCAGCCGCCGCCTTCGAGCTTGACCATGTGGGCGCCGGCCTGCATCAGCACCGCGGCACTGCGCAGCGCCTGCTCTTTGGACTCGTGGTAACTGCCAAACGGCAAATCGCCGATCAGCCAGGCCGTGGCCTGCGAGCGGCGCAGGCCGTTGGCCACGCATTCGGTGTGGTGGCGCATGGTCTCCAGGGTCACGCCGACGGTGCTGGTCAGGCCCTGGCAGACCATGCCCAGCGAGTCGCCCACCAGGATGCATTCCACGCCCGCCGCATCGGCCACGGCGGCAAAGGTGGCGTCGTAGGCGGTCAGCATGGTGATCTTTTCGCCATGCGCCTGCATTTCGCGCAGGCGCGGCAGGCTGACCGGCTTGCGCGCAGGCGGCGTGGCAGGCGTAGACGAAGGCGGCAGCGTGCCGTAGGGCGTGACGGAAGTATTGGCAGGTATCGTCATGGGGCAGGTCCGGAATTTAGCGAGAGTCTAACCAGCTTCGCCGTGCTTTTTTGCCGGCGGTTTAGAGAGGCCGGACAAAGGCCGGGAAACGGATGGTTTCGCGAACGAATTAGCGCACTTCGGGCGCAGACCGGCTCATGCCCAGGCGTTCCAGCAGCTTTACATCGGCGTCGGTATCGGGGTTGCCGGTGGTCAGCAGCTTGTCGCCGTAAAAAATTGAATTGGCGCCGGCCAGGAAGCACAGCGCCTGCACGCCGTCGCCCATCTGCTGGCGGCCGGCCGACAGGCGCACGCGCGCCGTCGGCATGGTGATGCGCGCCACAGCAATCGTGCGCACGAATTCAAACGGGTCCAGGTCGGCCTGGTTGGCCAGCGGCGTGCCTTCAATTTTCACCAGGTTGTTGATGGGCACCGACTCAGGGTAGGGCGTGAGGTTGGCGAGTTCGGCCACGAGGCCGGCGCGCTGGCGGCGCGTCTCACCCATGCCGACGATGCCGCCGCAGCAGACCTTGACGCCGGCGCTGCGCACGCGCGCCAGTGTGTCCAGGCGGTCCTGGTAGTCGCGCGTGGTGATGATGTCGCCGTAAAAATCAGGCGCGCTGTCGAGGTTGTGGTTGTAGTAGTCCAGGCCCGCGCTTTGCAGTGTTTGCGCGTGGCCGTCTTCCAGCATGCCCAGCGTGGCGCAGGTCTCCAGGCCCAGCGCTTTCACGGTGCGCACCAGCTCGGCGACTTTTTCAATGTCGCGGTCTTTGGGCGAGCGCCACGCGGCGCCCATGCAAAAACGTGTGGCGCCCGCGGCCTGTGCACGCCGGGCTGCGGCCAGCACCTCGGCCGGCTCCATCAGTTTGCTGGCTTCCACGCCGGTGTCGTAGCGCGCGGCCTGCGGGCAGTAGCCGCAGTCTTCGGCGCAGCCGCCGGTTTTCACGGACAGCAGCGTGGCGAATTCGATGTGCGTGGGGTCGAAGTTTTCGCGGTGCACCGTTTGGGCGCGGTGCATCAGTTCCGGAAAAGGCAGATTGAACAGCGCTTCGATGGCGTCTACGCTCCAGCGTTCGGCGCCGGCCTTTTCAGCTGGCGATGGCTGAGGGCGCGGGCGGTGGAGCGTGATGGTTTGTTCTGCAACGTGGGACATGGTTCTCTTTCCTTTCGGGGAATGGTTTTTGAGTCTATCTGATGCGTTTTTCTGAAGCCTGCTTCAGCCTGGCAGCGGATGCTTTGCCAGGGCCGTCAGGGCTTCGACCAGCAGGTCGATATCGGCTTCGGTGTGCGCGGCCGACAGCGCAATGCGAAGGCGTGCCGTGCCTTCGGGCACGGTAGGCGGGCGAATCGCCGGCACCCAGATGCCGCGTGCGCGCAGGCCCTCCATCACGGCCAGGGCTTCGTCGTTGCGGCCGATCAGCAGCGGCTGGATGGCCGTCTGCGAGGGCGGCAGTTGCCAGTGGCTGCCTTTCAGGCCCGCCAGCAAGCCGCTGCGCAACCGCACAATGAGTTGCTGCAAATGCGTGCGGCGCCAGTCATCCTGTTCAATCAGCGCAAGGCTGGCACGCAGCGCGCTGGCCAGCAGCGCCGGCGCGGCAGTCGCAAAAATATAACTTCGGGTTTTTTGCAGCAGCCATTCAACCAGGGCCTCGTCGCCCGCCACAAACGCGCCCGCCACACCAGCCGCCTTGCCCAGCGTGGCCATGTAGAGCACGCGGCGCGAGGCCTTGGCGCCATACAACCCCGCGGCGGCCAGGCTGCCGCGCCCTTGCGGGCCCAGCACGCCAAAGCCATGTGCATCGTCCAGCAGCAGCAGGGCGTCATGGCGCTCACACAGCACCAGCAGGGCGGGAATGTCGGCGCTATCTCCGTCCATGCTGAACACCGCGTCGCTGATCACCAGCTTGCGCGGCGCGTCGCTTTGCGCAAGTTCGCGATCCAGCGCGTCCAGGTCGGTGTGTGCGTAGCGGTGGATTTTTGCGCGCGACAGCCTTGCGCCGTCAATCAGGCAGGCGTGATTCAGCGCATCCGAAAAGATCGCGTCGCTTGCGCCCACCAGCGCCGGCACGATGCCGATGTTGGTGGCGTAGCCCGCGTAAAAATACAACGCGCGCGGCAGGCCGACGAAGGCCGCGAGTTCGCGTTCCAGCGCCTCGTTGGCGGCGCTGTGGCCGCTGACCAGTGGCGACGCGCCCGACCCGACACCGTAGGCTTGTGCGCCGGTGCAAGCCGCCTGCACCAGGGCCGGGTGKGTGGCCAGRCCCAGGTAGTCGTTGCTGCAAAAGGCCAGCATGCTTTGCCCGTCAATCGAGAGGTGTGCGCCGCTTTCAGGCATGACGACGCGGCGCTGGCGGCGCAGGTGGGCGCGGTCGAGTTCAGCCACACGTGCCGGAAATTCGTCGAGCCAGGAGGCGGAAGACAAGGT
>NZ_JBFUGX010000098.1:0-8915 GCF_056402675.1 Polaromonas sp. P3_C2
GGTTTGAGCGGTCCGGCGCACATGCCGGCCGACGTCGTGGCACGGCTGAGCAGCGCCTGCAACGAAATACTGGCAACGGCGGAGATCAAAAAGAAGATGCTGGAGTTGGGCATCACCACCCAGCCCATGAGCCCGGCGGCGTTCACCGGCTTCGTCAGGGAGCAGGTGGCCGTACTGTCGCCCGCCGTCAAAGGAGCAGGGGTTAAGCTCTGACCGCATCCGCCCGAACAAGGCCCCGTCTTTACCAGCTGAAGCCGCGGTCTGGCGTTGCCAGCCGCAAGGCGGCCGGCCCCATACGTGAGGAAAGGGGCAGCGCGCCGCAGGCTCGAAGTGGGGAAGCGTGGGGGCTCAGCGAACCACGCTGAGGTAAGCGTAGGCGGCGCTGCGCAGTTCCTGGGCCTGCAACGGATTGCGGCCGGCGCGTGCTTCGGCGCGTTCCATCAGGTTGTGGGCCACACCGTTCACAGGGGCCACGCGGGTTGCGGCGGGCAGGAAACGGGCGATCTGGGAAATCAGGCTGTACATGTCAGGGTCACCTTCATGGGGTGAAAAAGTTGCGGTGAATGAAGAATAAGGGTTTTCCCTAGGGTTTCAAGCCTAACCGGGCCCCAAACCCATGCAAAAAATGCATGCCGTGCTCCGCGGCGGCACATGCAGGTCATTTCTACGTGATTTCCGGGGAAAACTTCACGGAGCCGGCGGCTATGCTTGGGCTGTGGCCCATCCCCCAAATCCCTCTTCCCTGCCCACGGCTGAGACCCCTGCTTCATCGCCGGACGGGGCGCTGGCGCTGCTGCGGCAGATCGCCTCGAATATTGACGCGATGCTCTGGTCCTGGGACCCGCAAACTGGCCGCATCACCTATACCAACCCGGCGTTCGAGGCGTTCTGGGGCCTGTCGGCCGACACCCTGGCAGACCGGCCGTGGCAATGGCTGGAGCATGTGGACCCAATAGACCGCGAGCGGGTGCTGAGCCTGCAAACCAGCCCCCTGAAGCGCAGCGAAGAGTACAGGGTCATCCGGCCCCAGGGCGGCAATGCCCGGCTGAGCCAGCGCGCGCTGCCCATGCACAGCCCTTCGGGGCAGTTGCTGCGCGTTATCCACCTGGCCAACAACATCACCTGGCAGCTCGACACTTCCAAGCAATTGCGTGTGGAGATCGGCCGGCGCACCGACTCCGAGGCCAAGTACCGCGCGGTGGTGGAAAACGTCAGCGAGGGCATTCTTGTCACGGCGGCCGGGCGCATCCTGTATGCCAACCCCAAGGCACTGGAGCTGACCTCGCTGGACGAGGAAACCGCCAAGTCCCTGCCCTTTATCGAATTCATCCACCCCGACGACCGCGAGAAGGTGCTGAGCAATCACATGAAGCGCCTGCGCGGCGAGCCGGTGGAGAACTACTACCAGTTTCGCGTGCAGCACAGCCGCAGCGCCATACGCTGGCTTGAGATCAGCGCGGTGATGTTTGAATGGCAGGGCGCGCCCGCCACGCTCAACTTCCTGACCGATGTCACGCGCAAGCGCCAGGCGGAGGAAGACATGCGCAAGGCGCTGGCGCACGAGCGCGAGCTGTCGGAGCTGAAGTCACGGTTTGTCGCCGTGACATCGCACGAGTTCCGCACGCCGCTGGCCGCCATCCTGTCGTCTGTGGAGCTGCTGGATGCCTACGGGGCCAGCTTTCCGGCCAGCGAACGCCGGGAGCTGCTGGGGCAGATCAAGACGGCGGTGGCCCGCATGAACAGCATGGTCGAGCAGGTGCTGCTGACCAGCCGCCTGGAGCTGGGCAAGTTCCAGTTCGAAGCCGCGCCGCTGGCCGTGCCCGACTGGCTGGTGCAGGTGATGGGTGAGCTTGAGCGCGGCAACCCGCAGGCCGCGCGCGTGTCGCTGACCTGCGACGGCCTGGACGCGCCGCGCACGGCGGACCAGCAGTTGCTGCGGCACATCGTGGTCAACCTGCTGGGCAATGCGCTGAAATATTCGGACCCGGACACGCCGGTGCAGTTTGCCGTTCGCGGCGTGGGCGACCAGATTCACCTGCGCATCAGCGACCACGGCATCGGCATCCCGGAAGCCGACCTGCCGCGCCTGTTCGGCAGCTTTCACCGCGGCACCAATGTCGGCAATATTTCCGGCACCGGCATCGGCCTGCACATCGTGAAGGAATGCGTTGACCTGCATCAGGGGCAGATTGAAGTCACCAGCCGGCCCGGGCAAGGCACGACATTCACCGTGCGCCTGCTGGCGCCGTTGGCCTGACACCCCCCGCCCGGCGCCGGCGGTTTTGCCGTTTCAGGGGCCTTTTTTCCGGTGGTAGGTCAGCGCCGCCTGAATGCAGAACGACAAGGCATCCCTCGGCAGTGGATCAGCCGCATCGAGCACGATGGCCCGATTGCCCTCGTAGCGCAGCTCGCGGGGAAACAAGGTGCGGAAGGTGTCCACCAGCATGGTGTTGCAGTTGAAGTACAGGGCGTACTGCGCTGGACTGGATCTGACCGGCCCCAGTCGGATGGTGCTGCCGCTTTTGCTGGCTGACGTGAGGTAGGCCGGCTCGCCCCACTTGAGTGTTTCCTCCAGATCGCCGACGCCGGGTGTGTCCAATGCCGTGTCCAGAATCAATTGGCGCAGGGCCATCAGCTTGCGCCGCAGCAGTGGCGGGTAGGCCGCGAAGGCCTGCGCGACGGCTGTGTTCTGGATAGGTGTCACCGGTGGCTCCCTGGTTCCTGTTTCATGCCTGCGCAATCTAGCGCACGGACACTGGGCGACGCAAGCGAAAAAGCCCGCCACCCGGAACCGGCCCCGTCTTCCCGCACAATCGGCGGGGTGAACATCCAGCTCCTGTCCGACCTGCATCTCGAGAGCAACCCCGACTTCAAGGCCGTGCCCGTACCCGGCGCCGACCTGCTGGTACTGGCCGGCGACATTGGCTCCTATCAGCAGGGCTCGCTGCTGGGCGAGAGGGGCATTGCCGACTTCGGCCTGGGGCAGTTTTCGCCCTTGCCTCTGGCCCAAGGCGGTGCGGACTGGCCGACGCCGGTGCTGTTTGTCCCGGGCAACCACGAATACGACGGCCTGGACTTTGATGAAACCCATGTGCGGCTGCGCGAAACCTGCGAGCGCCTGGGCATGGTCTGGCTTGAACGTGAAACCGTGGTGCTGCAGGGTGTGCGTTTTGTGGGCAGCACGCTGTGGACCGACTTTGACGCCCTGAGCGCAGGCCAGGCCCAGGCATCGGACATCACGCCGGGCGAGCAACTGAAAGCGCGCGAAAAAGCATTCCGCGCAGCCAACTTTTATCTCGGAAAAAACCATTCCTTTCGCGATGGCCAGCCACTGCTGGCGGCCGACCTGCGCGAAAAGGGCCTCAAAAGCCAGGCCTGGTTGCGGCAGGCACTGGCCGTACCATTTGAAGGGCCTACTGTGGCCGTGACGCATTTCGCCCCCAGCCTGCTGAGCGCCGACCCGCGCTATGGCCTGGTGCCGGGTACGGCGGGCTTTTGCAATACGCTGGATGACCTGCTGCCGCTGGCCGACCTATGGCTGCACGGGCACCTGCATTGCGTAATTAATTACATCAGCCGCGGCTGCCGCGTAGTGGCGAACCCGCTGGGTTATGCGCGCAAGCATGAACAGGACGGGTTTTTACCCGACTTGCTGATCCGCGTCGGCCAATAGCACTCAAGCACTCAGTCGTCCTCTTATGGGCGTGGTGCCCACGTGCCGCTGGTGACTAAAGTCGTAGCGCCGCAGCGCACACGGCGGCGGCATTTTTTTGAACTTCCTGCGCATCGCGTAACCCAACCACGACCGGCAACGCGGAACCCAAGGGTCAGCACGAAAGTGATAACACTTTGTTCCAATTGTTGGTTTGCGCACTGTTCGGCTTGCATGTATCTTGCATGAAGGGTTCATGCAGGACTTCCTGCACCGCACCCGCATTGGGGAGAGCACCATGAAAAGCAACGTGTCCTATCTTGGCGCCTGGCTGCTTGCCGTCGGCCTCGCGTTTGCGTTTGCGTTCGCATCACCCAATGAGGCCAGCGTCATGGGGCACATGCCGGCTTTCATGGCGCAAACACTGCTGCGCCAGCCGGTCAACGTGCCGGATGGCTTGCCCTCTGACCGCACCCTTGCACTGATCACCTTCCAGCGCGGCCAGCATGTCCAGGCCGAGAGCTGGATCCAGGGGCTGAACCTGCGTAACGACTCGTCCATCGCGTGGATGCGCATGCCGATCGTCAATGACCCCGGCACACCGACGGGGCGCAGCGCCGTCGAAAACAGGTTGCTCAAGCACTACACCGCAGATACCGAGCGCGCCAGGCTGGTGCCGGTGTTCACCGACCGAGCCAGTTTTGTGCGTGCGGCCGGCCTCAACGGCACCGACCAGGTCTACGCCGTGGTGGTCAACCGCCAGGGTGAAGTGCTGGCGCGGGTTGAAGGCCAGTTCGACGCAGATAAAGCGCAGACGCTGCGCGAAACTCTGCGCCCGCAGAGCTTTTAAACCACCCCCGTCCAGGCTCACTGCGTGTAGCCTGTTCCCCCCTCAAGGGGGCGGCGCCTGGGGCCGGCAAAGCCGGACCCGCGGCCCCCACTGGTGAAATACGCCCACTGGTTACGCCGCCGAACTCTTCATGCAAGCATGAGCCGCAGGACCGACTTTGCCGGACTGCAGGCGAGCGGCCTCCGAGCCTGCCTGCGCAGGCTCGGACGGGCGACAGAGGCGAAGCGTCTCGCGAGCTGCGGCCTGCAAGGCCTCGCGACCCACACGCAGTGGAGGAGCGTGGGGGCTCCACCCCTTACAAAGTCCTGTCACCCAGCGTGAAATAGAACGTGGCGCCTTGCCCGAGGGATGACTGGGCCCAGACCTTCCCGCCATGCCGTGCCACGATGCGGTGCACCGTGGCCAGCCCAATGCCGGTGCCGGCAAATTCCGACAGCGAATGCAGGCGCTGGAACGCGCCAAACAGCTTCTCCGCGTAGGCCATGTCGAAGCCGGCGCCCTTGTCCTGGACAAAATAAACCGTCTCCCCGTCTTCGCCGACCTCATGGCCGAAGGTGATTTCGGTGCGCTCCTGGTTGGCGCTGAATTTCCAGGCGTTGCCCAGCAGGTTGTCCAGCAACTGCATGAGCAGGCGCGGGTCACCCTGCCCCGTCAGGCCCGCTTCAACATGGAGCGCCACCGGCCTTTCGGGCTCGCGTTCACGGTAGCCGTCAAGGATGCCCTGGACCAGTGCGCTGAGGTCGACCGGCTCCCAACGCAGGCTTGAGCGCGACACCTGTGCCAGCGTCAACATCGCATCGATCAATTCCCCCATCTGCCCCACCCCGGCCCGTATGCGCGCCAGGTAATGCCGGCTGCGCTCCGACAGCGGTGTGCTGTCGGACTTGTTCATGGCACGCTGCAGCAGGTCGCTGAATCCGTCGATGGCACTTAGCGGGCTGCGCAGGTCATGGGATACGGAATAAGAAAATGCCTCCAGTTGTTTGTTGGCAAATTCGAGTTGCGCGGTGCGTTGCTGCACGCGCTCTTCCAGGCTGGCGTTGAGCCGCAATATCTCCTCGCGCGCACGCCTGCGTTCGCGGATATCGGTGTTGATGCCGAGCACCCCGTTAACCTTGCCTTCTTCGTCGCGCACCACCGTCCAGCGTGCTTCGATGGCCACCGTTGAGCCATCCCTGGCGCGCTGCTCCAGTTCACCGGTCCAGTCCCCTTCATTGGCCAGCGTGCGGGCCATGGCGCCCACAAGCACCTGGGGATCCTCGTACATGAACTCTTCCATCGATTTGCCCAGCACTTCTTCGGCTGTCCATCCGTAAAGGCGTTCGGCACCCTTGTTCCAGAAACGTATGGTCCGGTCCAGGTTGCGGACCATGATGGCGTCCTGGGCCCTGTCCAGCAGCGAAGCCTGTTCGTGCAGCTTGACTGCCGCCTGGCGTGCGGCCTCCTGGCTGCGCTGGCGCTCCAGGCGTTCACGCAGGCTGACGATGCCGAACGCCAGGTTGTCGGCAAGCTCCTGCAGAAGTTTGACCTCTTCAGCGGTGAACTGCTGCGGCTCAGCCGAATAAAGGCATAGCACGCCGAAACTGCTGGACCCTTCGCGCAAAGGCAGGCAAACCGCGCTCTGGTAGCCTCGCTTCATGGCATCGGCCTGCCAGTAAAAATGATTGTCGGCCCGGCTGATGTCGCTTTGCTGGGGCAGCCCGGTGCGAATGGCCTGGCCCGCGGGGCCCTGGCCCGTAACCTGGTCATCACGCCAGGTCAGGCGGATCACCGTCAGGTACCCGCCCTCGTTACCGGCGTGCACCATGGGCTGTATGGTGCGCGCTTCGTCGTTCTGTGCATACCCCACCCAGGCCATGCGGTAGCTGCCCACATCGACGGCGACACGACAGACTTCGGCCAACAGGGCCTCCTCGTCTTCAATCCGGTTGATGGCGATGCTGGACTGGCTCAGCATCTGCAGGGCCCGGTTGGTGTTTGCGAGCGCCAGGTCGGCAAGCTTGCGGTCGGTAATGTCGCGGGCGGTGCCCACCACACGCTCGAGGACACCCGACGCATCGAGCACCGGATAGGAGTGGTCGCGTATCCACCGGAGCTTGCCGTCCGCGGACAGGATGCGGTATTCGATGTCGGAGGATTCGCCAGTGCGGTTGCGCTTCCTGGCGAGCTTCAGCAAAGGCTGATCCTCCGGCAGCGCAGCGTCGGCATATGACAGGGGGTTGGCATACAGGCTCTCACGGCTGCGGCCCCACACCTTCTCATAGCCGGGGCTGATATAGAGAAGTTGGCCGGAGCGGGGATCCACGTTGTAAAAAACGTCGTTGATGTTTTCTGCAAGTTCACGAAAACGCGCTTCGCTGCTGACCAGCGCCGCCTCGGCGCGGGCACGTACCAGCGCAATACCGGCCAGCCGCGCCGCAGTGTCGATCAGTTCCAGATCGTGCGGTTGGGGTACACATGGATAGCGGTGGTAGATGGCAAATGTTGCCAGCGGCTCGCCGTCGGTCGAAACCACAGGGTGGGACCAGCAGGCGCGCAGGCCATGCGCGAGCAATATCTCCCGGTAGTCCTTCATCAGCGGGTCGAGCTGGGTGTCTTCCACCACGACCATCTCGTTGCGAAACGCCGCGGTACCGCAGGCACCCACCCCTTCACCTACCGGCAGGCCTTCAATGGCCTGGTTGTAGCTGTCCGGCAGGCTGGGCGCTGCACCCAGGCGCAGGTGTTGCCCGTCCAGCAGCAGGATCGAGCACAGGCTGTCCGGGGAACTCGTCTCAATTAATTGCACCACGGCCTCGAGCGAGCGCTGCAGGGGCGCGCTCCCGGCAATCAGCGCCAATACCTGTTCCTGCGCCAGGGCAAAATCCTCCGCGGCCTTGACCTTGGTAATGTCATTGAACACCGCGACGCCGCCCACCAGCGTGCCGGCGTCATCCTGCAAGGGCCGCGTGCTCATCCTGAGTACCCGGTCTTCGGCGCCGGGCCTGCGAAATACCAGGTCCCAGTTGTCGATACTGATGCCGCGCGTTGCGCGCGCCAGCGGCCGCTCCGACGCCGGCAAGGGGGTTTTTCCGTCGAGCGTCAGCAGCTCGTGGTCGCGGCGCCAGTCCTCGACCCGCACGCCGGGGCCTGGCGCTACGCCAAAGAGCTTGCGAGCCGTCGCGTTAAACACCAGGAAACGACCTTCGGTGTCCGCCGCGATTACACCTTCACTCATGCTGTTGAGAATGAGATCGAGCAAGGAGCGCTCCTTGTCCACGCGGCTGAGCACGGCATCAAGCTCCTCCTGGCGCGCCTGAAGGGAGCCAGCCATGCGATTGAAGGTCTGCCCAATGTCGCCAAGCTCCCCCTGGTACAACGGACCCAGCCTGACACGCGCCCCCAGATTGCCCTCTGCAACCTCATTGGCTTCTTTCAGGATCGCCTTGGCCGGGTTGACGATCAGGCGGTTGCCTATCCACCATGCACAGGCTGCACTTGCCACGGCCATGGCGAGCAAAGCCGCCAGCTCCGAAAGCAGGTTGTCGCGGCTTTCTGCGCCGATGATTTCCTGCGGGACACTGACTGCCACAAATAGCCCATCGCGGCCTTCGACGGAAACCGGCGCAAAAGCGTAGACCCGCTGGCTTCCCTGCGCATCAGGTGCATGCAGCACACCCAGGTGACGCGTGTGCACGCCCTGGCGCACGGCGGCGTCCGGGTGCTGTCGGCCCAGCCAGGAAGGTGTCTGCGGGGAAACGGCCAGCACCACGCCGTCCCGGTCAAGCACCGTCAGCCTTGCGCCCGACATCATGGAGGCGGCGGTCAAAGGCTCTGCGAGGGCCTTCAGGCCCAGGGAGGCAAAGGCCACGCCCCCCATGGCGCCGGAATCGGTGTGGATCGGTATGGCGAAGATCAGGCCCGGCAGGCCACTGCTGCGGCCAATGCCGTAGGTCCCAATGGCAAAACGCTGGCCGGTCATGATCTGCAGGAAAAATGGCCGGTCATCTTCCTGGATACTGCCGGCGGGAAGGCCCAGTGAGCTGCAGACCAGCCGGCCGTCCGGCGCAACAACGCCCACATGGGTGAACTCGGGGTGCTCCCGATGGATGTTTTTCAGCTGTTGCCCGCACAGTCCAGGCTCGTGGCTCTTGATATGAGGCGCACTGGCCAGGCCATTGAGAAGCTCATGCACCTTGTCCACCGTGCGATGCTGGTGTGTGGCGAGCAGCGCGACCTGGGCCTGCAGGTCAACCTGTGCATGCTCCAGCGCAGTGCGGCGGCCTTGTTCGGCGTAATACGCGAGCAAGCCGAACAGCGGGAGCAGCGCGAGCAGCACCAGCAAAACCAGACGGGTACGCAGCCCCAGCCATCCCAGCATTCGTTACCTCGTGCCTTTCACTGCAATGCAGCGCCAAGCGCGCATCAGGTCAC
>NZ_JBFUGX010000099.1:0-8908 GCF_056402675.1 Polaromonas sp. P3_C2
ATGTGCAGGCGCAAGGCCAGTTCGTTGATCGCATTCTCGCGGTACAGCATCAGCGCAGCGAGATTGTGGCGATGGATCTCATCGCGCTGGCCCGCATCGGTGAGATGCCGCCAGGCGCGCAGGCGTATGGCTTTTTCGGGCGCCACACCCAGGCCGGGCGCACCCACCAGCACCACACGCGCCGCCCGGGCAGGGAAACGCTCCGCCACAAAGCCGGCCACCATGCCGCCAAAGGAAAATCCCACGAGGTCGCAGGCCGCCTCGCCCGCCAGCAGGGCCAGCCCTTGCTCGACCGGTTCGGGTAGCACGTCAGCATCGGTGCCCCGTAAAGGCGCGGCCGAATCGCCAAAACCGGGAAGATCAGGCACCAGCACCCAGCGGCCCGACGCGGCCAGCGCAGGGATGTTGCGCAGCCAGTGCATCCAGCTGCCGCTGCCGCCGTGCAGCAGCACCAGGGGCGCGAGCCCGGGCCGGCGCGTGGCCTGGCCCCATATGTGCCAGACCATGGTGCCGTCGCCGCAAGGGGTTTCAAAACGGCTGGCCGTGCGCAGCATCGCGAGCGCTTCGGGAGGAAGCTCAATGTTTGCCGAATCTGTCATGGGGGATTTATACCCTGCCCCTCATGCGGCCATCGCCAAGCTCCTAAACTGGCTTACCGCCTTCTCATACACCTCTGTGAATCGCAGCCCAACCGCCCCCTCTTCACTCCCTCTCCCCCTGGGAGAGGGTTGGAGTGAGGGCCAGCGGCATTCGAACACACACGGCGCAACATCAAACGCCGCAAGCCCTCATCCCCGCCTTCTCCCTGAGGGAGAAGGCGCAAAAACATGATCCCCTTTTCAGTCCTCGATCTATCCCCCATCGTCACGGGCGCCACTGCCGCCGATGCCTTTCGCAACACCCTGGCCCTGGCCCGGCATGCCGAACAACTGGGTTTCAAGCGCTTCTGGCTGGCCGAGCACCATAACAACCCCGGCATCGCCAGCGCCGCCACCGCGGTGGTTATCGGCCATGTGGCGGGCGGCACGCAAACCATCCGCGTGGGATCCGGCGGGGTGATGCTGCCCAACCATTCGCCACTGGTGATCGCCGAGCAGTTCGGCACGCTGGCTTCGCTGTACCCCGGCCGCATCGACCTCGGGCTGGGGCGCGCACCGGGCACCGACCAGCTCACCGCACGCGCACTGCGGCGTGACCACCAGAACAATGCCGATACTTTTCCGCAGGACGTGGAGGAACTGCAGGCCTACTTTGAACCGGCAGAGCCCGGCCAGAAAATCAGGGCGGTCCCGGGCGCTGGCCTCAAGGTGCCGCTGTGGCTGCTGGGCTCCAGCCTCTTCGGTGCCCAGCTCGCTGCCATGCTGGGCCTGCCCTTTGCTTTCGCATCGCACTTCGCGCCCGACATGCTGATGCAGGCGCTGGACCTGTACCGCAGCGGCTTCAGGCCTTCCGCCCAGCTCGCCAAACCTTATGCCATGGTGGTGGCCAATGTCGTCGCGGCCGAAACGGACGAAGCGGCACGCTACCAGCTCACCTCCGTGCAGCAGGCCATGACCCACCTGCTGCGCGGCACGCCGGGGCCGATGCCGCCGCCCATCGACGACATCGAAAGCTACTGGTCACCGGCCGAGAAAGCCGGCGCGCAGCGCATGCTGCGCTATGCCGTCGCAGGTTCGGCGGCAACGGTTGAAAACCAGCTTCAGCGCTTCATCGAGGATACCCGGGCCGATGAACTGATGGTGACCACTCACATTTACGACCCCGCCATCGCCCGGCGCTCCCTGGAAATCACCGCGCAGGTGCGAGACAGACTGCAACAAGGAAACCAGCGCCGCGCATAACGCTATTGTTTTGATAGCTGCTTGCGCTCGTCCTTATTGGGCTAGAGCCTTAAATGGCTTGAATTTCGTCATGTGAGCGCCGCAGGCCAATCCGTAGTCACTGAAATGCAAACGTGCCCATTGGCACAGATCATGCAGAGCTGAAGTGCCCGCCCGTGGGCAACACGCCAGCTTCCCATGCCCCCAGTTACATCACCCGAACGCCACACCCTTTTTGACGATGCGCAGGGCATCTTCACGGGCACGCTGTTTGTGTCGCTGGCGATGGTGATCTTCAACCAGGCGGGCCTGTTGACGGGCGGTACGGCCGGCGTGGCCTTTGTGCTGCACTACGCCACGGGCGTGAGCTTCGGCAAGCTGTTCTTTCTGGTCAACCTGCCCTTCTATTGGTTCTCCTGGAGCCGCATGGGCCGCGAGTTCACCATCAAGACCTTCCTGTCCATTGCATTGCTGTCGCTGCTGGCGGACTGGTCACCCCGGGTGCTCGACATCGCAGACATCCACCCGCTGTACGCCGCGCTGGTGGGCGGCCTGCTGCTGGGGACCGGCTGCCTCTTCCTGGCCCGGCACCGGGCAAGCCTGGGCGGCGCCACCATCGTGACCCTCTATCTTCAGGAAAAGCACGGCTGGCGCGCCGGCAAGATACAGATGGCCATTGATTCGGCCGTGGTGTTGATGGCGCTGGCAGTCGTGCCCCCTGAGCGCGTGGCATATTCAGTCATGGCGGCCGTGCTGATGAGCCTGTTCCTCTGGGTCAACCACAAACCCGGGCGCTATATGGTGACCTGAACGGCACCAGGTGGACTGCCGGCCGGGCTTAGTCGCCGCCGCCCACCTTGCCCCGTGAAGACTTGATTTCCGAGCGCTGGCTTTTGCCCGCCAGGCGGCGCTGCTTCGAGCCGTAGGTAGGTTTGGTGGCGCGCCGCGCCCGGGGCGGTGTGGAGACGCCGTCAACGATCTCCTGCAGGCGTGCCATGGCGTCGCTGCGGTTCATCTCCTGGGTACGGTGCTGCTGGGCCTTGAGCACCAGAACGCCCTCCTGCGTGATGCGTCCGTCGCTCGTCGCCAGCAGCCGTTCCTTGACGGCGTCGGGCAGCGACGAAGCCGCAATGTCAAAGCGCAGGTGAATCGCACTGGAGACCTTGTTGACGTTTTGCCCGCCGGCGCCCTGCGCGCGGATGGCGTTGAACTCTACCTCGCGTTCGTCAACGGGGAATTTCGGTGGCGCAGCCATGGTCAGCGCCGCAACCGGGTCAGACTGCCAACTCGGCCAGGCCCGCGATGGCGAGGGCGTAGCCCTTGACGCCGAACCCGGCCATCACGGCCCTGGCAGCTGGCGAAATATAAGAGTGATGGCGGAAAGCCTCGCGTGCATGCACATTGCTGATGTGCAGCTCGATCACCGTGACGCCCGCGCCCTTGATGGCATCGTGCAGGGCCACGCTGGTGTGGGTATAAGCGCCAGCATTCAGCACGATGCCTGCCAGCGTGCCAGCAGCCTGGGCGCGCCCGGCTTCATGGATGGCGTCAATCATCACGCCTTCGTGGTTGCTCTGGCGAAAGTCGAGCTTGAAACCGTGGGTTGCGCAGGCCTTGGTGCACAGCGCCTCTACATCGGCCAGGGTTTGCGAACCGTACACGGCCGGCTCACGCGTTCCCAGCAAGTTGAGGTTGGGGCCATTCAGGACAAGGACTGTTTTCATGAAGCGGGGCTTTCCAGATGTTCGGGTGGGTGGGGCTTGGCTATTTGCCTGGGCCCGATTATCGACGCTGCCGCCGCCAGCCCATCACCGAAGCACCCTGTCCCCCCGCTCCCGCACCTGCCCGATCAGTCCGCTGGCAGCGCCCTAGCGCAGGCTTTCGAAAAAGCGTTCCAGCAAGTCGGCAAATGCATCTGGTTGCTCCACCGCGCTCAAATGAGCCGCTGGCAAGGTGCGCAATTGCGCACCCTTGATGCTGGCGCAAATGGCTTCCGACATGGCCACGGGCGTTGCTTCGTCGCGCGTGCCGGCAATCACCAGGGCCGGGCACTGGATCGCACCGTTGCTGGCTCGGAAGTCGATGCGGGAAACCGCTTCGCAGCTGGCGGCATAAGCGGCGGCATCGGTGGTTTCAAGCACCTTGCGTAGCGCGGCTACCTTGCGCGCACCTCCACCCGCCTCGTCCGCCCTGGATTCCGGGGTAAACCAGCGCTGCATCGCACCGTCTGATATCGCCGCCACGCCCTGGGCCTGTACGGTGTGAACGCGCGCCTGCCACATGGCGCGCGCCGCGTCGTCGTAAAACAGGGCGGCGTTGGCAATGACGATGCTTTTGAGCAGCTGCGGATGCCGCGCCGCCAGCGCCTGCGCCGTCATGCCGCCCATGCTGAGCCCGACAAAATGCACTGGGGCGCCACCCTGCTCCTTGATCAGGCCCGCCACATCATCGGCCAACAGGTCGAGTGTGTAAGGGCCGGGCACCGCTTCCGATTGGCCATGGCCGCGGTGGTCATGGCGCAGCACGGTGTAGCGGTTCTTCAGGACGGCCGTCACGCCGTCCCACATCGTGAGGTCACAGCCCAATGCATGGCTGAGCACCACAACAGGCCCCTGGCCTTCACTGATGCAATGCAGGTGAGGTTTTTTCATACTTCTTTTAATGATGATGAGTTGCTTGGAAGCCCGCAAATACACGCCCTGTCAGTCAGCGAGCAGGCCTTTTTCGCGAAGGATCTCGCCCGCCACAGAGAACGCATGGTTGGCGGCGGGAACACCACAGTAAATGGCGGCCTGCAGAATTACTTCCTTGATATCGTCCGGCGTGAGCCGCGACTCCGGCGGGCCGTCGAGCGCGGCCCGGACATGCATGGCAAATTCTTCATACGCCTTGAGCGCAATCATGGTCGACAGGACCATCAGACGTCGCGTCTTGTCCCCCAACGCCGGCCGGCCCCAGACCTCATTCCACGCATAGCGCGTGATCAAGTTCTGGAACTCGCCGTTGAAGGCATTGCTTTTGGCGATGGAACGGTCCACCCAGGCATCACCGAGCACRCGCCGGCGGTTGATCATTCCCTTGTCATGGTCGTTCATGGTTTTACCTTTTTGCGGTCTTGGTGCGATGGCTGTCAGTGTGCGTTTGCCCCACCAGTGCTTCAACAGCGTCGGCCTGCGCATGCGCGAGTGTTGACGCGTGCCGCGCCAGCGCCGGGTTAAACCATTCGTCGGCGGCATCGGCGGGCAGCACGGAACGCAACGCATCCAGGTTGGCGCTCATGCGCTGGGTGTCCACCTGCAGGCCAGGCAGGGCCTGGGCCATGGCGCGGACGGATCCGTGCGCCGACATCAGCAGCCCCGGCCATTCGGCCAATTCGGCCTGCCAGTTCCCCAGGGCGCGCTCATGCTCCTGCGCCATGGCGGCCAACAGGGCGGCCACGCGCTGCGGCGCGCGCTGCGCTGCAGCCAGTGCCACCATGCAGGCGACCGGATTGCGCTTGTGCGGCATGGCGGATGAACCGCCGCGCCCCGGCTCGGTCGGCTCTGCCAGTTCGCCCACTTCGTACTGCCCCATCAAGGAGATGTCTTTGGCGATCTTCCCAAGGCTGCCCACCAGCAGGCCCAGTTCGCAACCCAGCGCCACCCACTCATCGCGMTGGGTGTGCCACGCAAATGCAGAAGGTTTGAGCTTCAGGTCGGCCGCCATATGCGCCATGATTTGTGGGCCCTTGCCGTTCATCTGCGCCAGTGTTCCGACGGCCCCGCCCAGTTGCACGGCCAGCGCATTGTGGCCAGCCACTTGCAGGCGCTGCAGGCTGCGCGCCAGCGGCGCAGCCCAACCCGAGCACTTGAAACCAAAGCTGGTGACGGATGCCGGCTGCATCAGCGTGCGAGCCAGCACGGGGTCGGCGGCATGGCGGCGGGCCAGCACCAGCAACGCCGCCACTGCCTTGCGGATGTCGGCCTCAATCAGGTCCAACGCATTGCGGGTCACCAGCGCCAGCGCGGTGTCGATCACGTCCTGGGAGGTCGAGCMGAAATGGACAAAACCGGCGGCCTCCTTGTTGAAGAGGCCCACGGTTTCCTTCAGGGCCTTGACCAGCGGAATGGCAATGCTGCCCGCGCGCCCGCTTTCGCGAACGATCTTGGCCACATCAAACAATTCGATCTTGCAGGTGCCGATGATGGATTGCGCGGCGGCCTCGGGGATCAGGYCGGCGCTGGCCTGCGCTCTCGCCAGCGAAGCCTCAAAGCGCAACATKGCATCCAGAAAGTTACGCTCGCTGAAGGCCTCCAGAATTTCCGGCGTGGACAAAAAACCTTCAAAAATACTGCTCATGCCGTGCACTCTCAAAAAACAATGACTGATGGTTTTCCACCGGGTCGCCCCAAGGAAAACCGCGCCTCATACACAAAGGAAAGGGGCAGCGCGCCGCAGGCACGAAGTGACGAACGCGGGGGTTTCATTTTTTCAGGCGGATCTGGTTAGGCAGCGGCACGGAACGGCGCAGCACATCCTCCCCCAGCCACAGGGCCGAGCGCCATGCGCGCTGGGCCACCGTCGGCAAAGGCATTTGCTGGTAGTYGTCGTTGAACACTTCAAAGCTGTAATCGCCGCGGTAGCCCAGGCCATGCAGCTTGGTGACCAGCGTGGCCAGCGCTTCGCTGTGCACGCCCTCGCCTGGAAACACGCGGAAATGCCGGGCGGTGGCAATGCGCTCTTCGACCGACTTGATTTCCGTCCACATGAAGTCAGCCAGCTGCACCAGAAAAATTTTGTCCGGATCCAGTATGTCGAGCTCGTCCAGCGAGGTCTTGGTCGCAAACATGTGAAAAGAGTCAAAGCCCAAACCCAGGTTGGGCATGTCGGCTTCACAAATAATGTCCCAGGCCTGCGGGAACTCATTGACGGTGCGGCCCCACGACAAGGCTTCGTAGGCGATCTTGATATTCATCGGAATCGCCAGCATGGCCAGCTTGCGCAAGTCCCTGACCAGCGCCTGGGTTTCACCCGTGGCRTGCACCGAGGTTGACGAACAGATCAACAGCAGGCGGCAGCCCAGCGCATGGCACATTTCCAGCATCGATTTGGCGATGTCCATCTTGTAGTCGTGCAGGTGCCCGGACAGCCCCTCAAAATCACGCAACACCTGGAACCCGGTGACGCGCAAACCGCTTGCACGCACCGCAGCGACGGCGGCTTCCATGCCGTCTGGATGGCCTACCAGGTCTTTGGCAGCGAGCATGATCTGCGTAAAGCCAGCCTCGCGCACGGCTTTGAGCTTGGCCTCCAGCGGACCTGCCAGCGAGATGGTGTCCATCCCGAAATCGTCGATGTTGCCGCTGTAGTGGCTCATGCCTGGCGCCTGTTTAGCGTACGTCATGGACCAGCTCAAAACTCACGCTGCCCATCCAGCTCTTGGTCAGCGCGCCGCGGTCCTCGGTATGGACCCCGGGTGACTCGAGGAATTCCACGCCGCGCTTGCGCAACTCGCCGACAGTGGCCAGCACGTCTGCGCTGCCCAGGCCAATGCGCTGCAGGCTTTCGTCCCCTTCCACGTCGAGCACGCTGGCTTCAGGCTCGATCAGCTGAAGGTAAAAGCGCGACGAAGGCGGGCAAGGACTGCGAAGGATGCGTCCCTTGGGCAGGATGCCGAAGCGCTGTTCGTCGGGCAGGTCGGTAAAGCCAAACAGCTCGCGGTAAAACTCGGCCCAGTCTTCAGTACGGTCATTGCCGATGTATTGCACGACGCCAAAGAAGTGCAGCCCCGCAACCGCTGGCGGATGCTGCTCCACCGTGGGAATCGGCACAAAGTCCACGTCATAGATCGAAAACTTGTCGTAACGATCCACAAAATAAATGCGGCTTTTTCCCACGCCATGGATGGCCGGAATGTTCAGCTCCATCACCTCGACGCGTGACGGCACGGCCCAGGCGCCCCGCTCCAGCGCACGGTGGTAAGCGTCTGCCGCGTCCCGCACGCGCAAGGCCACAGCGGCAATCACCGGCTTGTCGGTCGGCGCGGTGCCATCCGGCATGGCGGGAATGTGGGCATTGACAATCACGTTCATGCTGCCCTGCCGGTACAGCAATACCTCGCGCGAGCGGTGGCGGGCAACCGGACGGAAACCCATCGTTTCCAGCACCTGCCCCAACGCCTGCGGCTTGGCAGTGGTGTATTCAATGAACTCAATGCCGTCCAGCCCCAGGGGGTTGGCAACTTCGGGGATGGCCTCCCGGTCTGCGGTTGGTGCCTGTGCAAAGGTGCTCATGGTGATGTCTCYGGTGAGAGGTTGCAGCAGATTCAGGAAGTTGCCATGGCGGGCGCCACGGTTGCGCCCGGCACATGGCCGCCGCCGAGGAAGAGGCGTTCGATGTTGGGGTCCGCCAGCAGCTCCGCCGCCGGCTTGTGCAGCACCAGTTGGCCCGACTCAAGCGCGATGGCGTCATCGGAAATTTTCAGCGCGCTTTTGACGTTTTGCTCAACCATCAACACTGTCGTGCCCTGCGCCGCCAGTTTCTGCAACAGCTTGAACACGTCCTGCACCACCATGGGCGACAACCCGATCGAGGGTTCGTCAATCAGGATGACCTTGGGGCGCAGCAGCAAGGCCCGGCCGATTTCAAGTTGCTTCTGCTCACCACCCGAAAGCGCTGAGGCCTGGGAATGCAGGCGTTCCTTGACGCGCGGGAAAAACTCCAGCACCTCGGGAATACGCTCGTGTGTGGTTTTCGTACCCAGCGTGATGCCGCCCAGCTCCAGGTTCTGCCACACAGTAAGCTGGCCAAACAGGTTGCGCCCCTGGGGCACAAACACAATTCCTTTGGCCAGCAATTCTTTCTGGCTGGCGCCCGAAATGTCCTCACCATTCAACAGGATGCGGCCCTGCCGCGGCTTGAGCAAGCCAAACAGCGCTTTCAAAACCGTGGACTTGCCCGCACCATTGGGGCCCAGCAGCAGCGTGATGGAACCAGTCCTGACCTTGAACGACAGGTTGTTCAGGATCATGAAGTCCTTGTAACCTGCCACCACATCGTCAAATTCAATACAGATCTCACTTGTCATATCAATCTCCATGAAGCCTCAG
>NZ_JBFUGX010000100.1:0-8871 GCF_056402675.1 Polaromonas sp. P3_C2
CGGCGCCATGCCGTCGGCCGCATGCACGTCGCCCCACTGGATCAGCGTGGGCAGCGCGCCGTAAAACAGCCGCTGGCCGTCTTCGCGCACGGTGATCTTCCAGGTGAGCTGGCCTTGCGGCGTCATGCGCGAGACGTCCAGCGCCTCACCGCGATCCAGCCCCAGGCGGGAAAGCGCCCGCACCGCCGCGATCACACGGGGCGTCGAGGCGACAAAGTGCGCGAGCTGCGGGCCGGTCTTGCTCAGCCGCAGCTGCAACTCATGATCATCCAGGTCATACCAGCGTCTGGCCGGTGCCGTACGCGGGGTTTGCTTGTCCGGATTGATTGCAATGATTTCGAAATAGGCGCGTGGAAAGGCCGGCGAGGCCACTGTGAAGAGCCGGTTGTGCGTGCCCATCAGCGGATGCTCGCCGCCCGGCCCGGGCGTGATGCCCAGCACGCGTTCGCACCACTGCACGCCTTCGGCGAGGCTGGCCGCCACCACCACGAGGTGGTCGACCTGCGAGGCCAGCGGCGGGAGTGTGGTGCTGTGTTCCATGGTTAGGGCTGGTTCCTAAAGCGTCACGCTTCCGTCAATGCAGGTGACCGATTCGCCGCCCACCCACACCTGGCCGGCTGCATCGCGCTCGATATGCACCTGACCGGCGCGGCCCAGGCAGACACCTTGCGAGGCGGTATAGCGCTCGGATGCATGGCCTTCGGCGATCAGCCACTGGGCCAGGCTGGCATTGAGGCTGCCGGTGACGGGGTCTTCGTCGACACCGATGGGAGAGGCGAAGGCCCGAACTTCGAAATCAGGGGCTGTTTCAGGTGCGGAGGCTGCGAATGCCTTGGCTTCGCGGTTGGCGCGTGCAATCAGCGGCGCGGTTTCCTCACGTGGGTAGCGCGCCACCACGCCGACTTTGGTGCCCAGCTTGGCCAGCGCTTTGTGATCGGGCGCCAGTTGCAGCACGGTCTCCGGGTTGTCCAGCAGCAGGCCCAGCCACAACGGGCCGTTGTCCAGGCATTGGGCAGCCAGGATGCTTGTCGCTTTCAGGCCCAGCGCGCCGGCTACCTGCGCCAGCAATGAGGGGCTGGGCGCGGAGCGCTTCAGGGCCGGCGCGGCAAACGCCAGGCGCTTCGTGCCAGTCTCGCGGCGAATCTTCACCAGGCCTACTTTGCACTCCTGCACGATAAAGTCTTTGCTGTGCGGTTGCCCACCGGCTTCCAGCCAGCTGTGGCAACTGCCCAGCGTGGGGTGGCCGGCAAAAGGCAGTTCGCCGCCGGGCGTGAAGATGCGCACGCTGTAATCAGCCGTGGCGTCTGTGGGTGGCAACAGGAAAGTGGTTTCCGAGAGGTTGGTCCACTTGGCAAAACGCTGCATGGCGGCATCATCCAGGCCGCTGCCGTCGATTACCACGGCCAGGGGGTTGCCGAAGTAAGGGGTGGGTGTGAACACGTCGACTTGCTTGAATGCGCGCTGCTTCATGGGGTTTCTCGGTTTTCCAGGGGAGGTTTGAAGATTTATGACAAAGGCAGGTCCAGCACGCCGCGCGTGGCGGGCCGTGCCAGGAGGGTTTGGTACCAGCGGTCCAGATGGGGACGCACGGGCCGCGGCTGCGGCAAGCCGAACCAGCGGTGCATTTCGCAGCCYAGCGGAATGTCGGCCATGCTGAACTGGTCGCCGCCCATGAACGCATGGTCAGCCAGATGTGCATCGAGCAGTGTTAGCAGCGCTTCGGTGGCGGCTACGGACTGCGCAATCAGTTCTGTATTGCGCTGCTCCGCTGGCGTGCGAATCCACTGCACGAAAGCCGTGCGTCCGGCCGGGTTGAAGGTGGTCTGCTGCCAGTCCATCCACTGCTCGGCGGCAAAGCGTTGCGGCAGCGTTGTGGGATAAAAATTGCCTGGCGAGTGCTTGGCGCAGAGGTAGCGCACGATGACATTGGACTCCCAGATGAGCACCTCACCGTCTTCCATCAGCGGCACCAGCGCATTCGGGTTCTTGCGCCGGTAATCGGCCTCCTTGACGATACCGAACTGGCCCCCGGCGTCGGTTCGCTGCATCGTGAGGCCCAGCTCCTGCGCGGCCCACACGACTTTTCGCACGTTGATGGAGCTGATGCGCCCCCAAAGATGAAGCATGTCAGGTCCCTTTCGCGTTCATCATGCTGCCGCGCGCAGTTGAGGCAGGCCGGCAGGTAGTTGCTCGCGTATGGCCGCAGCCAGCGCGGCGATGCCGATGTTGATTTGCTCGACGCTGGACGTGACGAACGAGAGGCGCAGCGTGCGGGCGTCGGCATGGTCGGCGTAGAAGGCCCAGCCGGGCACAAAGGCCACGTTGCGCTCCACGGCCTTGGGCAGCAGGTCGATGGCGTTCATGCCTTCAGGCAGGCGCACCCACAAAAACATGCCGCCGGCCGGTGTGTTCCAGCTCACACCTTCGGGCATGCCCTGCTTCATCGCGGCCAGCATCGCGTCGCGCTGCGATTTGTAGAGCGCGCGAATGGTCGGCACGTGGCGGTCCAGGAAGTTGTTCTTCATGGTCTCGACCACCATGCGCTGGTTAAAGCCCGGCGTGTGCAGGTCGGCCGCTTGCTTGGCTTGCAGCAGCTTGGGGTAGAGCGACTTGGGCGCGACCAGAAAGCCCAGGCGCAAACCCGGCGCCAGGATTTTCGAGAACGAGCCCATGTACACGCAGCCTTCAGGGTTGCGCGCGGTGAGCGGCAGCGGCGGCGGTGTGTCAAACCACAGGTCGCCATAGGGGTTGTCTTCGACGATGGGCAGGCCCAGGCGCGCGGCCTCGGCGCTCAGTGCGGCGCGGCGCGCTTCTGTCATGGTGCGGCCGGTCGGGTTCTGGAAGTTGGGCAGCACATAAAAGAAACGCGCACCGGCGGCCTTGCTGGCCAGGTCCTTGACGTCCACACCTTCATCGTCGCTGGCCACGCCGACGATTTCGGGCTCCATCGGCGTGAAGGCCTGCAGCGCGCCCAGGTAGGTAGGCGTTTCCACCAGCACGCGGCTGCCGGCGTCGATCAATATCTTGGCGATCAAATCCAGGCCCTGCTGCGAGCCGGTGGTGATCAGCACCTGCGCCGGGTCGACTTCCCAGGGCAGCATGGCGGCCACCATCTCGCGCAGCGGCGCATAGCCTTCGCTGGCCGCATACTGCAGCGCCGCATGGCCGTCTTCGCGCAGCACCTTGTCACAGGCTTCGCGAAAGGCGGCGACCGGAAAGGTCTTGGGCGAGGGCAGGCCGCCGGCAAAGCTGATGATGCCGGGCTTCTCGGTGACCTTGAGGATCTCGCGGATCACCGAGGGGTTCATTTTTTTGGCGCGCTGCGCTTGGGTCCATTCCATTTCACTCTCTCCTTATGGGCCGTCAAAAGACAACCGGGCACAAAAATTTTTGGCAAGATTTTCAAAATCCACTGTCCGGTGGCTGCCGGGAGCGGGGACGACTTGGCGCATTCATTCTGCCCCCGCTCCGTGCACTTGTCTTTGCTTTCACACTCGCCATACCCGTCCTTGCGGGTCTGGCGTCACGACGCGCCGGACATTTCCGGTGTCGTCGACTGTTCCTGTAAATTCGCCTTCAGATGTGCAAGTCCCCGTGAGACGTATTCCTCTTTTTCACCGACCGGGGCAAAGTAGTGCAGCACCTCGCGGGCTTCGTCAATGCCCTTCAGCCGGGCAATCAGCCATGCGGAAATGTATTGCGCGGACATGCAGCCGCCTGCGGTCGCCAGGTTGCCCTTCGCAAAGAAGGCCTGGTTCAGGATGCTCACCCCGGCTGCCTGCACCCAGGGCTTGCTGGTCAAGTCCGTGCATGCCGGCATCTGGCCGACAAGCCCTAGCTTGGCGAGCAAAAAGGTCCCGGAGCACTGCGCCGCTATGAGCTGCCGTTGTGGATTGAGCTGCAGTTGACCGAGGATGGACGCGTCATTGGCGACTTCGCGCGTTTTCATTCCGCTGCCGATTAATACGGCATCGGCCCGATTGGCTTCTTTCAGGCCGATATGCGCATCAATGGTGAGGCCGTTCATCGACGTCACGCGCTCGGTGGGGCTGGCAATGCTGACTTTCCAGTCGGCATCACCCCGCAGCGAAATGCGGCTCAGCATTCCATAGGCGATCAAGGAATCCAGTTCGTTGAAGCCGTCGAAGGTAAGGATGGCGATATGCATGAAAGCTGTCCTGATGCGGGTTGAAAGCGCTACTTCACTGAAAGAAAAAAAGACGTTGCTGTGAATCGATCTACCGGTACCGAGGTGAGACGGTTGGTGCGGGGTCAGTCCACGATAAACAGTTTGGCCCCCGAAGGCGAGGTCGACCGGTGGGCTTCGGCGCCGTCTGCCACCTGGTAGCTCATGCCCGGTAACAGCACGTGCACACTGCCGTTGTCCAGCTCCGTATGCAGCTCGCCTTCCAGGCAAAGCAGGATGTGGCCTTTGCTGCACCAGTGATCGGAAACATAGCCGGGCGTGTACTCCACCATGCGCACGCGCACAT
Organism: Polaromonas sp. P3_C2; assembly: GCF_056402675.1. NCBI lineage: Bacteria > Pseudomonadati > Pseudomonadota > Betaproteobacteria > Burkholderiales > Comamonadaceae > Polaromonas > Polaromonas sp. P3_C2. The sequence goes on from NZ_JBFUGX010000100.1 coordinate 4,494, forward strand.
CGCCAAACTTGCGGGTGCGCCAGAAGGCCTTGCCTTCCAGGGCGGAATGTTCGGTGCGTTCCACGTTGGACCAGTCGGTGGTGCCGAAGGGAATTTCGTTCATTTTCATGCTGCTTACTCCGTGACCGACACGATGGCTTCGATTTCCACCGCAAAGCCCCGCGGCAGTGAGCCCACGCCGACTGCCGAGCGCGCATGGCGGCCCGCGTCGCCGAATACCTGCACCAGCAGGTCAGAGCAGCCGTTGATGACTTCGGTATGGCCCGTGAAATCGGGCGCCGCATTGACCATGCCCAGCAGCTTGACCACGCGCCGCACGCGCGAAAGTTCGCCCAGGGCGGCCTTCATGGTGGCAATCAGGTTCAGTCCGACGTCGTGGGCATGTTTGCGGGCTTCCTCCGCGCTGATCTCGCGCCCGACCTTAGGCACCACAGCCAGGTCTTGCCGCAGCGGCGAGCCCTTGCCCGACAGGTACAGCATGGAACCGTCGAGCACCCAGGCATCGAAGTTGCCGCGAGGGGTCACGACGGGCGGCAGGATCAGGCCGAGTTGCTGCAGGCGTTGTTCGGGGGTCATCGATGGTTCCTTGTTGTAGGGGATATCCTGGAAAGCAGTGCAAAAGCGGCGGGCGGCCTCAAGCCCGCTTCATGCCCGCTTTCGCTGGTTGGGCGTGATGTGTGTAATGGTGCCGTCGCCGTAAGAGCGCAACACCTGTGAGATGACGATGTGAAAACCTTTGTACCACTGCGTGTACTGGCGTTTGGCTTCCAGGTGCTTGGGGTGTGCTGAAAATACGCGCAGCGATTCCTCGGTCTCCCAGAAGTAAGTCGCATTGGTCAGCACGCCATCCGGCGAACGCCAGGACTCCGCGCCCAGGTAGCCCGGCGTGGCAAGGGCGGCTTCTTCGATCAGCGCGTCCAGCGTGTGGAACCGTTCGTCGTAGGTGCCGGGTTCAAAGATAAAGGCGGCTGAGTACATCACAACTTTCTGGTGTTGAGCAAAGAGCCCGGTTCGGCGGCCGGCATGCGGGCGCCTGACTGCACCGGCATTTTTTTGCCGATGAAAACGGTGGCAATCACGGCCAGCCCGAAGCCGACAGTGACCGCGTCCAGGTGCTCGCCAAGCAGCGGCACAGAAAACAGCATGGACAAGAACGGTTGCACCAACTGCACCTGGCTGACACGGACCGTGCCGCCCAGCGCCAGGCCGCGGTACCAGGCAAAAAATCCCAACCAGGCCGAGAACACCGCCACGTAGGCAAAGCCGGCCCAGGCGCTGACCTTGAGTGGTGCTGTGGGCCAGCTGAGAAGAGACAGCGGCAAAGTCAAGGGCAGCGAGAGCACCAAGGCCCAGCAGATCACGTGCTCGGCGCGCATGTGCTGGGACAGCCGCGCGCCGTAGCCGTAACCGACTGCCGCGCACAAACAGGCGGCCAGCAACAATAGGTCAGCAAAATGGATGGACAGCCCACCCTCACTGTTTGAACGCAGCATGGCAAACAAAACCACCAGCGCGCTGCCCAGCGCCGCACACAGCCAGAAGCCGGCAGACGGACGCTGGCGGTGCAGCAGCGCGCCCACTGCCGCGGTGGCCAGGGGCAGCACGCCGAGGATGACGCTTGCATGCACGGCTTCCACGTAACGCATGGCAATCGAGGTGAAGAGCGGAAAACCAAACACCACGCCGCCCGCGGTGATGGTCAGCGGCAACCAGTCCTTTCGCTGCGGCAGTGGCGCGCGGGTGGCCAGCAAAAACGCCGCCGACAACACGGCCGCCACCGTGGCCCGCCCGAGCGCGATGAAAACGCCGGACATCTGCGGTGCATCGGGCGTGCCCACGGCCAGGCGTGTCATGGGCAGCGTGACGGCAAAAATCACGATGCCCAGCAAGCCGAGCCATAGCCCTTTGTTTGTGTCGGCAGATGTGGACGTCATATAAAAAGCATCCAGATGGCGGTGGCCACGAGTACCAGCGCCATGGCGCGGTTGAACCACTGGAGCCGTCGTCCGCTGCCGGACGGGCCGGTCAGCCACTCGCGCAGCAATGACCCGGCGAGCGCGTAAGTGAGGTTGCTGACAAACGCGTAGGCCAGCATCACCGGCAATACGATGGCCAGCCGCGCGCCCGGGGCCTCGCGGCCGGCAATCCAGCCGCTCACGATGGCCAGCGCCAGCATCCACGCCTTGATGTTGACAAACTGCAGTGCGGCGCCTTGCCAGAAAGTGATGTTCAGGCGCGCCGCGTCCGCCTCGCTCAATTGGCGCGACTGCGAAATCTTCCAGGCCAGCCACAGCAGGTACGCCACGCCGATGATCTTCACGGCCCAGCTCAGCAAGGGCACAGCCAGCACCAGGGCGCCCAGCCCCAGGGCACACACCAGCAGCAGTACGCCCCAGCCGACCGGCACCGCGCAGACAAAAGGCAGTGCGCGTTTCAACCCATGGTTGGCTCCCAGTGCGGTTGATAGCGTCGTGTTGGGTCCCGGCGAAAAGCTCATCGCCGTTGCCAGCACCAGTAAGGCCGTAAATTCTTGCCAGTTCATGTTTTCAACTTTATAGTTGAAAGCAATACACCACCAGTACAGTTGTTGGTACAAATTTCCAAACTGTATTGGTCAAATTGTCAGCACACATGCCGCCTGCAGGGCGTGCCAAGGCCACACCATGTTGATGAAAACCGCTTCACAGTCCCTCACCGAACAGCTGTCGGCGCGCTTTGCCGAACGCATCCGTAGCCGGCTGTTGGCCCCTGGTGCGCGCCTGCCTTCTGTGCGGCTGTGCGCCGAGCAGCAAGGTGTAAGTGCCTCCACCGTGGTGGCGGCTTATGACCAGTTGCTGGCGCAAGGCCTGGTGGTGGCGCGCAAGAACCGCGGTTTTTTTGTCCGTGATACTTCGCTTAATGCGGCGCTGGCGCAGGCTCCTAAAGCGCCGGCAGCTATAAAAAATATAGCAGACGCAAAAACGGGTACGGCCGCGGGCCACGCCCCCCCGGGCGCCTGGAGCACTGCGACCTGGATGGCCACGCGCCAGGCGCCGGTGGATGCGACGGCGCTGATCCGCGGGATGTTCCACAAGGTCAGCAACAAGCCGCAACCCGGCATGGGCGTGTTTCCACCAGACTGGCTCGAAACCACCTTCATGCCGGCCGCCGTCCGCAAAGTCACCAGCGTCAGCGCGTTGCGGGACTTTTCGCTCCAGTACGGTGAACCCATGGGCGACAGCGGCCTGCGCCGCGCGCTTTCGCAGAAGCTCAGTGCACTCAATGTGCACGCCGCGCCCGAGCAGATCATCACCACCGTTGGCGCCACCCATGCGCTCGACATCGTCAGCCGGACGCTGCTGCGTGCCGGGGACTGTGTGATGGTGGAGGAGCCCGGCTGGGCGGTGGAGTTCGCCCGACTGGACGCTTTAGGCATGCGCATCCTGCCGGTACCGCGCCGCGCCGACGGCCCGGACCTGGCGGTGATGGCCCAATACTGCGAAATCCACCAGCCCAAGCTGTTTGTCAGTGTCAGCGTATTCCACAACCCGACGGGCTACTGCCTCACGCCCGGCAGCGCCCACCGCGTGCTGCAGTTGGCGATGCAACACAACTTCCACATTGTTGAAGACGACACCTACAGCCACCTGGCGCCTGAGCATGCCACGCGGCTATGCGCCCTCGATGGGCTGCAGCGCACGATTTATGTCAGCGGCTTCGCCAAGATCCTGGCACCCGGCTGGCGCGTCGGCTTCATGGCCGCACCCCCCGACCTCATCGAGCGCCTGCTGGACACCAAACTGCTGGCCACGCTAACCACGCCAGCCCTGCTGGAGAAGGCGCTGGCCTGGTGCATAGATCAGGGCCAGTTACGCCGGCATGCCGAGCGTATTCGCACCCGGCTTGACGGCGCGCGTGCACGCAGCGTCAAATTGGCCCTGGCTCACGGCTGCACATTTGCTGCGGAGCCCGCCGGCCTGTTCGGCTGGGTGGACACGGGCGTCGACACCGATGCGTTGTCCCAGCGCATGCTGGACGAGGGCTACCTGATTGCGCCTGGCGGCTTGTTTCACGCGGCGCGCAAACCCAGCACATTGATGCGCATCAACTTTGCAACCACGCAGGAGGCTGCGTTCTGGAAGGTGTTTGCGCGCTTGCGTGATGCCGTGAGGTAACTTTCCTCCTTCTTTCGCGGCTTGCCCTGACAGAACAGGGCGGGCCGTGAAGAAGCGAGTTTTGAGCGAGCTTGGCACCGAGTTCGGGCAGCTTGTCTTTCGCCACTCTGCCCGCGGCGAGCGGCCGCGACTATGCGGTTATGTCTTCCGCCCCGCCATGCTCCGCGTTGGAGTTCGCCTGGCTTGTTGCGCCTGGGGCGTTGCCCTTTCCTCCCTTCCCCCTC
>NZ_JBFUGX010000101.1:0-8852 GCF_056402675.1 Polaromonas sp. P3_C2
GCTCAAGGTACCCTTCTTCAAGACCTTCTGGCGCGTCACCCTGCCCATCTGCACGCCGGCGCTGGTCGACATCGCGCGCTACTTCTTCATCAACGCCATGACCACCATCTCTGCCGTGGTGTTTCTCTATTCGCCCGAAACCAAAGTTGCGTCGATCGCCATCCTGAACCTGGATGAAGCCGGCGAAATGGGCGCCGCCGCAGCCATGGCCGTCCTGATCGGTATGGCATCAACGATTGCAACCCTGCTTTTCATGGCGCTGGCCTGGTGGGTCAACCGCCGTACGCAGGCATGGCGAACCAGCTCGCGCTAGGCGCTTCATGACAGCCCAGCGCAACATCCGCATGCTCACACGTTACAACGCGTGGGCCAACGACCGCCTGTTCGGCGCATTAAAGCAACTTCCTGCAGCTGAACTCCTGGCACCGCGCGCGACAGGTTTTGGCAACATGCTTCGTACGCTGAACCACGCCTATGTGGTGGATCTCATCTGGCAGGCGCACCTGCAGGGGCGGCCGCATGGCTTCAGCTCCCGCAACACAGAGGCTACTCCCACACTGGAAGAGCTGTGCGCAGCTCAGGGGAAAATCGACACCTGGTACATCGAATACGCGGACACCCTGAGCGTCGAGGCACTCGACGAAATCGTGCATTTCACGTTCATCGATGGCGACGCGAGTGCCATGACACGGGGAGACATGCTGCTGCACGTTGTCAACCACAAGACCTACCACCGGGGCTACGTGGCCGACATGATCTACCAGGTTCCGGCGCGCCCCCCAGGCATGGACCTGCCCATATTCCTGCAGGGATACCCGGCCCGACTGAATTGAATCGCCCGCAACGAAGACCACAGGCATCACAAATGGACAGAGACAAAATCCTCCTCACCCCCGGGCCACTGACCACCACCCTGCGCACCAAGCTCGCGATGCTGAAAGACTGGGGCTCCTGGGACAGCGATTTCAACGCTGTCACGGCGAGTGTGCGCAAAAGCCTGCTGGCCGTCATCCATGGGCAGGATTCGCACGTCGTCGTTCCGCTTCAGGGAAGCGGTACTTTCAGCKTGGAAGCGGCAGTGGCCACCGTAGTGCCGCGCGACGGCCACGTGCTGGTGATGGACAACGGCGCCTACTGCAAACGCGCGGCAAGGCTCACCACGCTGATGGGACGGCGCTGCACCATCATGCCCTTCGACGAAGCGGCACAGGTCTCTCCCGCCGCACTGGACGCCATGCTGGAAGCCGACACCAGCATCACCCACGTCATGCTGATCCACTGCGAGACAGGCGCGGGCGTGCTCAACCCGCTGAAGGAAGTGGCCGACGTCTGCAAAACCCACGGCAAGGGCCTGCTGGTGGACGCCATGAGTTCCTTCGCCGCAATAGACATCGACGCGCGCAAGGTGCATTTCGACGCACTGGTGGCGGCCAGCGGAAAATGCCTCGAAGGCGTGCCCGGCATGGGTTTTGTCTTCATCCGCAAGGCCGTGCTGGACGGCTGTGCCGGCCGCAGCCAGTCGCTGGCCATGGACCTGCACGACCAGTACGCCTACATGGAAAAAACCACGCAGTGGCGCTTCACGCCTCCCACCCATGTGGTGGTGGCGCTGGCCGAAGCCATTGCCCAGTTTGAGGAAGAAGGCGGCCAGCCAGCGCGCCTGGCGCGCTATACCGCCAACTACACCACCCTGGTCACCGGCATGGCAAGGCTCGGTTTCAAACCCTTCCTGGACCCGGCCATCCAGGCGCCCATCATCGTGACCTTCCACGCGCCAGGCGACAGCCGCTACGAATTCAAGAAGTTCTATGCCGCCGCACGAGATCGCGGTTTTGTCCTATACCCGGGCAAGCTCACGCAGGTAGAAACTTTCCGGGTGGGCTGCATCGGTGCGATCGGCCCGAATGAGATCGAACAGGCCGTGCTGGCTGTGGCGGGTGCCCTGCAGGACATGGGCATCAGCTCCGCCGCACCGGCAACCCACGCGCACGGAGCGTAGGCCCTGAGAACGTCTCTTTACAAGCATGAGCCGTGGAACCGGCTTTGCCGGGCCACAGGCGGGCGTCCCCTCGGGGGGCAGGGAGCTACACGAAGTGAGCGACCGTGGGGGCCTAGTGACTTCGGCGAAACGCCTCGGAAGGCAACTCGCCAAACATTTGCTGATAGTCGTGCGCGAAATGACCAAAATGCCAAAACCCAAGGTGCGTTGCAGCCGCCGTCACGGACGTAGCGGTCTTCAATGCCTGCCTGGCCGCGTTCAAACGCACGGCGCGCAGGTAAGCCAATGGGCTGATGCCCAGCGCCGTTTGAAAACCGTTTTGCAAGGTTCGGCGGCTCACGCCGAGCTGTTCACACAGGGCCAGGACCGTAGGCGGTTGATCGAGCTGCGTATGCACCAGCTCGCGGGCGCGCCGCGTCAGCGTCCAGTGCGCATGGGTGCCGGCCGAATCCACGGTATCCACCGGCGCAAGTACGCGGCCGAGTTGCTCCATCACGGTGTCAAGCATCGCCGCCTGGACGGATGCAGACTGCAGCAGCGCCGGGGCAGCCTCCACGGTATCCATCACACCCGTGAGGCATTGCCGGAGACTGGCCTGTGCCGCAGCGTCCAGCCTGCGCAAGCCGGCCTGCGCACCCAGCCGGGCTTGCAGTGCCGGGTCATGTCGGCTGCAGCGGCGCCAGGCCGCCTCATCGAGCTCCAGCCCCAGCATCACATGACGCCGGGAAGAGCGGAACTCAAAACCCGACGCCCCCGAAAACACATGCAATGCACCAGCGTCGCTGGGCGCGCCGCAAAAAACGCTGGGGCCTTCGACCTGAAGCGGCAGCCCCAAGGCCAGGGCACCATCGCGTATCCGTCCGGTCTGGTACACCGACTCCCGCAGGCTTTCCACAAAGAGGCGAAGGCCCGCGAATTCCAGCTGGCGCACTTCCCCACCGAACGCACCGCGAGACAGCTGGAGGTAGCTCTGGTTCCAGCCCGTGAGTGCCGCCGCCTGCTCGTCTGCGTCGGCGAACGACGCGCGGGACAGCAGGGCTGGCGGGAGAGTGTCAGGCGTGTGGACCATGGCCGCATTCTTGCAGGATTCGTGCCGTGTGCAAGCAACGCTTTGAAACACTTCGACTTACTCGCCGTCTCTTTAAGCTCACTCTCGCTGCGTTACTTGCCGAAATGGGATTTCAGCGCACCTACGCTCGCCCTACGATGCAAGACAGCCCCACCGGGCCCTCAACCTTGCAACCTATAAGGGAGCCACCATGTCAGAACGTTCCAGCGTGCAATACGCGAAAGTCGACGGCAGCTATTTTGAAAAGAGGGGGCTGCGCCGCTATGCCGGTGTCTGGTCGCTCTGGGCACTCGGCGTTGGCGCCGTGATCTCCGGCCACTTCGCCGGCTGGAACCTGGGTCTGGCCAACGGCTGGGGCAGCATGTTGCTGGCCACCATCATCATCTCCGTGATGTATCTTGGCCTGACCTTTTCGCTGGCCGAAATGTCGCCTGCGCTGCCCCATACCGGTGGCGCCTATTCCTTTGCGCGCACCGCCATGGGGCCCTGGGGTGGCTTTCTAACCGGGCTGGCCGAAAACGTGGAATACGTGCTGACGCCGGCCGTCATCGTGTTCTTCATCGGCAGCTACATGGGCAGCATCTTCGGCACACCACCGGCCTGGCAGCCTTTGTGGTGGATCGGTTTTTACATCGTCTTCATCGGGCTGAACATCATCGGCGTCGAGCTGTCGTTCAAGATCACACTGGCCGTCACGCTGCTGGCGCTGGCCTGCCTGGTGGCGTTCTGGATCAGCGCCTTTCCCAAGATCGACTTCGCACGCTGGGCCATGAATGTCGGCGCCGGCGGCGCCGTGCTGCCCGAGGGCCGCGGTCCCTTCCTGCCGCTGGGCTTCGCCGGCGTGCTGGCGTCGCTGCCATTTGCGGTGTGGCTGTTCCTGGCAATCGAGCAGCTACCGCTGGCGGCTGAAGAGTCGGTGGACCCGCGCCGTGACATGCCGCGCGGCATCATTGCCGGCATCTTCACGCTCATCCTCTCGGCCTTCATGATCCTCTGGCTCAACCCCTCGGTCGCAGGCATAGGCTCGCACGCGCTGAGCACCTCGGGTGAGCCGCTGCTCGACGGCTTCAAGGCAATTTACGGCAACGGCATCGCCAAGATACTGGCGCTGGTGGCCGTGCTGGGCCTGGTGGCGAGTTTTCACACCATCATCTTTGCCAAGGGCCGGCAGATCTATTCGCTAAGCCGCGCCGGGTACTTTCCTTCGGCACTGTCCGTCACGCACGGCAGCCGCAAGACTCCGCACATCGCCATGATCGTCGGCTCGGTGGTGGCGCTGGTGGTCATGTTTGTGCTGTGGTTTTCGCTGGGCGTTGACAAAGGCTCGGCCGTCATCGGCGGCACCTTGCTCAACATGGCGGTGTTCGGCGCCATGTTCTCTTACGTCATGCAGGCGCTGTCGTTCATTCGGCTCCGCAGCAAGCTGCCGCATATGGAGCGTCCCTACCGCAGCCCCCTGGGTGTCACGGGCGCGGTGCTGACCCTGCTCATCGCCCTGGTCACCATCTACTTCCAGCTCAGCGACCCGATCTACCGCGTGGGCGTGCTGTGGGTGGCGCTGTGGTTTGCCATCGGCGTCAGTTACTTCGCGGTGATGGGCCGGCACCGGCTGATCCTCTCGCCGGAAGAAGAATTTGCGATTGGCCTGGCCGAAAAAGGCCGGGCAAGCGCCCACCCCTAAAACCAAAAGGTGCCCACGACCATGCCCAAAAAAGCCACCAAATCCTCCGCCCCCCATCCAGCCCTGGAGATGCTGCGCAAGTCGGGCGCCAACAAGATGAAGGTTGCCGTCAGCGACATCGACGGTGTGCTGCGCGGCAAGTACCTGCACAAGGACAAGTTCTTCGGCGCGGCCGAGCCCTACCCGGCGGGCGGTTTTGGATTTTGCGACGTGGTGCTGGGCTGGGACAYGATGGACAACTGCTACGACAATACCTCGGTGACAGGGTGGCAGCACGGCTTTCCGGATGCGCTGGCACGGCTGGACCTGGCCACCACACGTCACGTGCCCTGGGACAACAACGTGCCCTTTGTGCTGGGTGAATTCGTGAATGCCGACGGCACGCCGCACGCCGTCTGCCCACGCCAGACGCTCAAGCGCGTGCTCAAGCGCGCCGAAAAAATGGGCTTCATGCCCATGACCGGTATGGAGTTCGAGTGGTTCAACTTCCTGGAAACGCCGCACAGCTGGGCCGCGAAAAACGGCGTGGGGGCCGAAAAACTCACGCCCGGCATGTTCGGCTATTCGCTGCTGCGCATGAACGAGAACCAGGATTTCTTCAACGCCATCATGGACGAGATGCTGGCCTTCGGCATCCCCATCGAAGGCCTGCACACCGAAACCGGGCCGGGCGTGTATGAAGTAGCCATTGGCTTCAGCGAGGCACTGGAGCAGGCCGACCGCGCCATCCTGTTCAAGACCGGCGCCAAAGAGATCGGCTCGCGTTTTGGCATCATGCCCAGCTTCATGGCCAAGCCCCATCAGCAGCTGCCGGGCTGCAGCGGCCACATCCACCAGAGTTTGTCGGACGGCAAGACCAACCTGTTCTTCGACGCAAAGCACCCACGCAAGATGAGCAAGCTGTTCGAGAGCTATGTTGCCGGCCAGGTCGCCTGCATGATGGAGTTCGGTCCCATGATCTGGCCCACCATCAACAGCTACAAGCGCCTGGTCGACGGCTTCTGGGCGCCTGTGAAGCCGACCTGGGGCATGGACAACCGCACTGCAAGTTTCCGCGTGATCGCGGGCAGCGCCAAAGCCACCCGGCTGGAAACCCGTTGCCCCGGCGCCGACGTGAACCCCTACCTGGCGATGGCGGCCGTCATCGCTGCGGGACTGGACGGCGTCGAAAAAGGCCTCAAGCTGGGCGCGCCGATCACCGGCACCAACCAGGGAGCCGAACACATTGCCCGCGCACCGCGCACCTTGATCGAAACCACACGTATTTTCCAGAAATCGGACATCGCGCGCGACTGGCTGGGCGATACTTTCGTGGATCACTTCGCGGCAACGCGCGAGTGGGAATGGCGCCAATGGCTGGACGCCGTCACCGACTGGGAAATGAAACGCTATTTTGAAATCATCTGACCTCCTGATCCGCAGGCTGACCGTGCCCGACGCCGCCATTTACCGCGAATTCCGCCTGCGCGGCCTGCGCGAGCACGCGGATGCCTTCACCTCCAGCTTTGAGGAAGAAAACCTGCGCGTGCCGGCCGACACCGAAAAGCGCCTTTCACCCGCCGGCGACACCGTCATGTGGGCCGCCTTTGTGGACGGTGCGATGGCCGGCGTGGTGGGGCTGAACCGCGAGACGCGGCTGAAGAACCGTCACAAGGCCACGCTGGTCGCGATGTACGTCGCGCCCGAATACCAGGGGCATGGCATAGGCCGGGCGCTGGTCGGCAAGGTGCTGGACGAGGCCCGCGCCGGCGGCGTGGAGCTCGTGGTGCTGACGGTCACCGCCGGCAACCGCGAGGCGACGGCGCTCTACGAGAAATGCGGGTTTAAATCCTTCGGCATAGAGCCCGACGCGATTCGGGTCAACAATGTCTCTTACGGCAAACAACACATGTACTTCCAGGTCGCACCACTATGAGCATCACCGGTTTTTCCTTCCCCACCACCATCAAGTTCGGCGCAGGCGCGCGCAAGCTCGTCGCCGACACCCTGAAAGAAGCGGGCTGCAAACGCCCGCTCATCGTGACCGACAAGGCGCTGGGCGCCTTGCCCGTGCTGGCCGAATTCAGGACCCACCTGGCCGGCCTGGACGTGGCCGTGTTCTCGGGCGTCTTCGGCAACCCGACCTGCAGCCAGGTCATGGACGGTGCCGCAGCCTACAAGGCCCACAAGGCCGACTGCGTGATTGGTTTCGGCGGCGGCGCGGCGCTGGACGTGGCCAAGGTGGTCGGCATCGCCGCCACGCATGAGGGCGACATCCTTGAATACGTCTGGGACCATCCGCAGGTACGGCCCATCGTCAATGAGCTGCCGTACTTCGTGGCCCTGCCCACCACCTCGGGTACCGGCTCCGAAGTCGGCYGTTCCAGCGTCGTCAGCGAAAACGACACGCACCTCAAGCGCGTGGTGTTCAGCCCAAAAATTCTGGCGAAAGTGGTGTTTGCCGACCCCGAACTCACGCTCGGCCTGCCACCGCATGTGACGGCCGCCACCGGCATGGACGCGCTCACGCACAACATCGAGAGTTACCTCTCACCGGCCTATCACCCGCTGTGCGACGGCATTGCACTCGAAGGCACGCGCATCGCAGCCCACGCACTGCTCAAGGCTGTCAAGGAACCGTCGAATCTGCAGGCGCGCAGCGACATGATGATGGCCTCCATGATGGGCGCCATCGCCTTCCAGAAAGACCTGGGCGCCGTGCATTCATGTGCCCACGCGCTGGGCGCTGTCTGCGACCTGCACCACGGCCTGGCCAATGCGCTGATGATCGACACCGTGCTGGCGTGGAACTACGAATCGGCGCCCGCCAAATTTGACGAGCTGGCCCACGTATGCGGCGTGGCCGGCGGTGGCAAGGCTTTTGTAGCCTGGCTCAAGCAGCTCAAGGAGAGCGTGGGCATCACCGGCCCGCTGTCGGCCCACGGCGTCAAGCGCGAACACCTGCCGCGCCTGGTCGAGATCGCCACGGCCGACATCTGCCACCAGACGAATCCACGGCCCTGCAAGGCTGAGGACTTCCAGCGATTGTTCGAGGCCGCCTTATGAATGTGGCCCCCACGCTTTTCACTGCGTCTTCGACTTCGTGTAATGCGCTGCCCCCCGAGGGGGCCGCTGCGCCTGCGGCCCGGCAAAGCCGGTTCCGCGGCCCCGGCTTGGGCAGAACAGAACGATCACTTTTGAGAAGGGTACTCGCATGATCGCCGCTAGTCGTCTCAAGATTGGGTTGTCAGCGTGTTTCTCGCATGCCGACCCAACCCGCTCTTTCTTCACCGGCAAGACGCTACAGTATGTCGAACAGTCGATCGCACACTGGGTTATGTCTTCCGGCGCCATGGTCGTCATGGTGCCTTGCCCCACGGGCAGCACGCAGCGCGGCGACGTTACATACGAACACTATGCACAGTGGCTGGACGGCCTGGTGCTGCACGGCGGCGCCGACGTCTGGCCCGGCAGTTACGGCGAGGAGCCGCTGGAAGAAAAATGGTCGGGCGACCGTGTGCGTGACGAATACGACAAGGCACTGGTAGCCGCGTTTGAAAGAGCCGGCAAACCGGTGTTTGGCGTTTGCCGCGGCCTGCAATTGCTCAATGTTGCATTCGGCGGCACGCTCTACCAGGACATCAATACGCAGGTGCCTGACTCCTTCGTTCACCGCGACGCCGTCACTTACGACCAGAACTTTCACAGCGTGAACATCGTGCAGGGCTCCAGGCTTTCCGCCATGTACCCCGGCGTGGAGCGCGTGCGCGTCAACAGCATCCACCACCAGGGCATCAAGGATTTGTCACCCGAGTTTGAAGCCGAGGCTTTCAGCGTGGACGACGGCATCGTGGAAGCGATACGCCGCAAGGACAAAACCAAGAGCTATATCGCCGCCACCCAGTGGCATCCCGAATTCCACAAACCCGGCTCCGACACGATTGACGACGCCGCCGTACTCGATGATTTCCTCACCGCCGTAGCGGCGGCCAAAAGCAAAGCCAACAAACATGACCAAACTCGCCATTCATAACCCCGCCACAGGTGAGATGATCACCGAACTGCCTGCGGACGACGCGGCTTCCGTCGCTGCCAAGGCAAAGCAGGCGCGCACCGCGCAGGCT
>NZ_JBFUGX010000102.1:0-8704 GCF_056402675.1 Polaromonas sp. P3_C2
GTCTTAAGCCTGAATTGAGAGATCACTATGTCTGAATGGAAAAAAATCTGCCTGGTCACCGACATCCCGGTGCTCGGCTCGCGACGTGTCTCACGCGCCAAAGGTATTGACGTGGCCGTGTTCCGCAATGACCAGGACCAGGTGTTTGCGCTGCTGGACCGCTGCCCGCACAAGGGCGGCCCGCTGTCGCAGGGCATCGTGTTCGGCACCAGCGTGGCCTGCCCCCTGCACAACTGGACCATCGGCCTGGCGGACGGCTGCGCCAAGCAGCCCGACGAAGGCTGCACGCCCAAATTCACCTGCAAGGTGGAAACAGGCCAGGTCTTCCTCGACGCTGTCGAGCTGGACACGCTGGCGCTGGATTTGCACCCCCCCCGCGCCGGCCCGGGTGCAACCAGTGGCGCATTGGGTGATGAGAGCTTCAGCGTGCAGGCGCCTCACACGGCATAAACCGCATCACCGGAATAAACACGAAGGCTCCCTGAACATTCATGACTGATACCCGATCAACTTGCCCGTATTGCGGTGTYGGCTGTGGAGTGATTATTGAGTCGCAAGGCGACGAAATCACCGGGGTACGCGGTGACCCGGATCACCCGGCCAATTTCGGGCGGCTGTGCACCAAGGGCTCAACGCTGGCGCTGACCGCGACGGCGGCCGTTACGCGACAGACGCGCTTGCTGCAGCCGATGCGGCGCGAACATCGGCATGAAGCGCCCAAGCCGGTGTCCTGGGACAACGCGCTCGGCTTTGCCAGCGAAAGCTTTGCGCAGATCATCCGCGAGCATGGGCCCGATGCGGTCGGTTTTTACATTTCAGGCCAATTGCTGACGGAAGACTATTACGTCTTCAACAAGCTGGCCAAGGGTTTGATCGGCACCAACAACGTCGACACCAACTCGCGCCTGTGCATGAGCAGCGCGGTGGCGGGTTACAAACAAACGCTGGGCGCAGACGCACCGCCTGCCTGCTACGACGACGTGAACCACGCACAGTGCATTTTCATTGTCGGCAGCAACACCGCCTATGCGCACCCGATTCTGTTTCGCCGCATTGAAGACGCCAAGGCGGCCAACCCGGCGATGAAAATCATTTTTTGCGACCCGCGCCGTACCGACACGGCCGAGATCGCCGACCTCTACCTGGGTATACAGCCGGGCACCGATGTGTCGCTCTTTAACGGCATGCTGCACATCATGCTGTGGGAAGGCTGGGTTGACGCGGCCTACATTGCGGCGCACACCACGGGCTTTGACGCGCTCAAGGCCACGGTGCGCGACTACACGCCCGACCTGGTGGCCGAGACCTGCGGCATCAAAAAAGAAGACCTGCTGGCTGCCGCGAAACTCTTCGCCACTTCGGCCACCACGCTGAGCCTGTACTGCCAGGGCCTGAACCAGTCCAGCAGCGGCACCGCCAAGAATGCCGCACTCATCAACCTCCACCTGGCCACAGGCCAGATCGGCAAACCGGGCGCCGGCCCCTTTTCATTGACGGGGCAGCCCAATGCCATGGGCGGGCGCGAAGTGGGCGGCCTGGCCAACCTGCTGAGCGCGCACCGCGACCTGGCCAACCCCGATCACCGCGCCGAAGTTGCTGCGCTGTGGGGCATCCCCTCTGTGCCTGAGACACCGGGCAAGACAGCTGTTGAAATGTTCCAGGCCGCGGCGGACGGCGAGATCAAGGCACTGTGGATTGCCTGCACCAACCCGGCTCAGTCCATGCCCKACCAGGCCACGGTGCGCCGCGCGATGGAGCGCGCCGAACTGGTGATCGTGCAGGAGGCCTTTTCCACCACGTCGAGCTGCGACTACGCCGACCTGCTGCTGCCGGCCACGACCTGGGGCGAAAAAATCGGCACGGTGACCAATAGCGAACGCCGCATCAGCCGCGTGCGGCCGGCCGTGGCTGCGCCGGGGCAAACGCGGCATGACTGGTCGATTGCGGTGGACTTTGCCCAGCGGCTTGAGAAGCTGCTGCCCGGCCGCACGGCAAGCGGCACTACCCTCTTCCCTTATTCACTCACCGATGAAGCCACCGGCGCGGAAACCATCTGGAACGAACACCGCGAATCCACCCGCGGCCGCGACCTCGACATCACCGGCTTGAGCTACGCCCTTCTGGACGATGGGCCGCAGCAGTGGCCCTTCAAGCCGGGCGATACGGCCGGCAAAGTGCGGCTGTATGAAGACGGCATCTTCCCCACCACCGATGGCAAGGCCCGCTTTGTCAACACCGTCTACAAGCCGGTGGCCGAACCACGCGAATCACGTTATCCGTTTTCCCTGACCACCGGACGGCTGCGCGACCAGTGGCACGGCATGAGCCGCACCGGCACGCTGGGGCGCCTGTTCGGCCACGTGGCCGAGCCCTGCGTGCAAATGAATGTGCAGGACATGGCGCGGCGCCTCTTGAAAGACGGCGATCTGGTGCATGTGACATCCAAGCGCGGCTCCATCGTGGTGCCGCTGCAGGCCTCACCCGAGGTGGCGGTGAGCCAGGCCTTTATCGCCATGCATTGGGGCGAAGAGTATTTGAGCGGCCAGTCGACCGGCGGCACACCGCTGGCGGGTGTCAATGCGCTCACCACCTCGGCTTATTGCCCCAGCTCCAAACAACCCGAACTCAAGCACGCTGCGGTGAAGATCCTGAAAGCCGAAATGCCGTGGACGCTGCTGGCGATGGCCTGGCTGCCCGAGGGCGATGCGCTGGCGGCGCGTGAGCAGCTCAAGCCGCTGATGGCGCAATTTCCCTTCACCAGCTGCGTACCGTTTTCCAACAACACACCGCTGGCCGACCGCAGCCTCGAACGCACCGGCGTGCTGTTTCGCGCGGCCAGCCATGAGGCGCCGCCTGACGAAACACTGGCCGCGCTGGAACGCATCCTCGGGTTGGATGCGGCCGATGTGCTGCGCTACGCCGACCGCAAAAAAGGCCAGCGACGCACCATGCGCCTGGTGCGCAACGGAGGCGACGCCCACCTCGCAGGCTTTGTGCTGGCGGGAGATACCAGCGCCCAGGCCTGGATCAAAACCCTGCTGCAGGACGAGCTGGCCGCGCAGTCCTACGGCCGCCTGTTGTTGCTGCCCGGCGCCAGGCCACCGGTGGCGGTGCAGTCGCGCGGCAAGCCGGTGTGCACCTGCTTTAACGTCAGCGACATGGCCATTGACGAACACCTGTCGCTACTGGCAACCGGCGGCGGCGGGGCCGGCCACCTGGGCACCGACGAAGAGCGGCTGGCGTCCCTGCAGTCCACGCTCAAGTGCGGCACCAACTGTGGTTCGTGCGTGCCGGAACTCAAGCGCCGGGTGCGGTCGTCGCGCAACGACGCTCCACCTTCAGCACCCCGTACCGTGATCCCCATCCGGCAAGTGGCTTAAGTTCATAACGAAAAGTTATCTGCGTTAGCGGACAATCACCTTTATGGGCATTAGCCAATACATCAAGGAAATCGGTCGCGGCAAGGATGGCGCCCGCGCTTTGTCGCGCGAGCAAGCCACCGACCTGATGGGCCAGGTGCTGGACGGCACGGTGACCGATCTCGAAATTGGCGGCTTTTGCCTGGCCATGCGCATCAAGGGTGAAACGCCCGAAGAGATGGCGGGTTTCCTCGATGCGCTGCACCAGCGCCTCAATCACCTGCCCGTCAGCGACAGCCCCACCGTGGTGCTGCCCAGTTACAACGGCGCGCGCAAGTTGCCGGTGCTTACGCCGCTGCTGGCGCTGCTGCTGGCGCGTGAGGGCGTTCCAGTGCTTATCCACGGCACACCCACCGAATCGAGCCGGGTTTTTGCATCAGAAGTGCTCCTGGCCCTAGATATACCTGCGCAAGCAGCTATTAAAAAGATAGCAAATGGCGAGGTGGTGTTTGCCCCGACCGAGCTGCTGCTGCCGGCGCTGAAACGCCTGCTGGACGTGCGCCGCGCGGTCGGCCTGCGCAACCCGGCACACAGCCTGGTCAAGATCATGACGCCCTGCCTGGGCAAAAGCCTGGTCGTCAGCAGCTACACACACCCGGAATACGCGGTGTCGATGGCGCAAACCTTTGAGCTGACAGGCGCCAATGCGCTGCTGCTGCGCGGCACCGAAGGCGAAGTGGTGGCCGATGCGCGCCGCATGCCGCAGATGGAAGCCTTCGTCGGCGGGCAGCGCTCACTGCTGCAAGAGACACAGCCCGGCACGCTGGCCTCCATTCCCGACTTTCCCAAAACAGTGGACGCAGCCGCCACAGCGGACTACATTCGCGCCGTGCTCGCAGGCGACCTGCCTGTGCCGCCTTCGATCGCCCGTCAGGTGGAACATATCTTGCACTTGCTCCCTCAAATCAAGCAGCCTCACATCACGACATCATGAACAACGGAAAAGTCACTTTGGTAGGCGCAGGCCCCGGCGATCCGGAACTGCTGACCCTCAAGGCACTGAAAGCCATCCAGCGCGCCACCGTGCTGCTGGTGGACGACCTCGTCAGCGACGAGATTGTGGCGTTTGCGCGGCCCGAGGCCCGCGTCGTGTATGTGGGCAAGCGCGGCGGCTGCAAGTCCACGCCGCAGGCCTTTATTGAAAAGCTCATGCTGATGGCCGCGCGCGAAGGCRAAGAGGTCGTGCGGCTCAAGGGCGGCGACCCATTCATCTTCGGCCGTGGCGGCGAAGAAGTTGAACACCTGCGCGCCGCGGGCATTGAAGTGGAAATCATCAACGGCATCACCGCCGGCCTGGCCGCCGTCACTTCGCTGGGCGTGCCGCTCACGCACCGCGAGCACGCGCATGGCGTGGTGTTTGTCACCGGGCATGCCAAACCCGGCGACACCGGCACCGACTGGAAGGCCCTGGCCGCCACCGCGCACAGCGCACGCCTCACACTGGTGATTTATATGGGCGTCAGCGGCTCCGAGCGCATCCAGGACGAGCTGCTTTCGGGCCTGCCCGCCGCTACGCCGGTGGCCGTGATCCAGAGCGCCTCGCTGCCCACGCAGCGCCACATCACCACCACGCTGGGCGCGCTGGCCGGCGCCATCCGCGAAGCCGGCCTGGTCAGCCCCTCCGTCATCGTGGTGGGTGACGTGATCAGCGGTATAGCGCTCGCCGCCGCGCATCCTGACGCAGTCCGCGTGGCCTAAGCGCCTGTTTACGATCTAAACACGCGTCACACCGCTGTCATGCGCTGTGCCTAAGCTCCCGGTCTTTCGACTGGAGCATTCATGTCCCTCCGTTTTCTGGCCGTCGCGCTGCTGGCGCTCAGCATGGCCTCTGCGCAAGCGCAAAGTTTTTCATTCGGCCTGTGGGGTGATATGCCCTACCAAAAAGCCGGCGACGATCCCAAGATTCCCGCGCTACTCAAAAGCATCAACCAGTCGGACATCGCCTTCTCGATTTACGACGGCGACATCAAGGACGGCAGCTCCAAGTGCACCGACGACATCTATGCGGCAGCGCTCACCATGTTCGGCGAGCTGAACAAGCCCGTCATCTACGTACCCGGCGACAACGAATGGACGGACTGCCACCGCCTGAACAACGGCGGCTATGACACCCTGGAACGCCTGACCCACCTGCGCAAAACCATGTTCCCGACCACCCGCAGTCTGGGCAAGCGCACCCTGCCGCTGGTTCACCAGGCCCCCCTGGGCGAGAAGTTTGTGGAGAACACGCGCTTTGCGCATCGCGGCATCATTTTTGCCACGCTCAATGTGCCGGGCAGCAACAACAACAAAATACTGGACGAAAAGGACTGCACGCAAAAAAGCGCGCGCACCGCCGCGCAGTGCGAAGCCTCCAACACCGAATACCTGGAGCGCGACGCGGCCAACGTGCGCTGGCTGCAGGAAGCCTTCGCCCAGGCCAAGGCCAGCAAGGCGCGCGGCCTGGTGCTGGTGATCCAGGCCGACCCCGGCTTTGACCTGCCGGAAACCGAAGACAGGGACGAGAGCCAGGCGCCGGGCGTCAGCGGATACCGCAACTTCATCAGCAGCGTCATCGCCGAAACAGAGCAGTTCTCCGGCCAGGTGTTGCTGGTGCACGGCGACACGCACTTCTTCAAGGTCGACAAGCCCCTCTACAGCCCCAGCAAGCTGCTGGCCAACCTCACCCGCCTGCAAACTTTCGGCAGCCCGCTGATCCACTGGGTGCGCATCACCGTGGAGCCGAAGAACCCCAACGTGTTCACGATCCAGCCGGTCATCGTCAAGCAATAAGCTCCGGCCCCCAGAGGCCGTGCAGGCGGGGCAAGCGCTGCACGGCGCTCTCATCCCACAGCTACACTCCCGACATCAAAACAACAGCAGAGGGAACGGCGCGATGCTTGAAAAACTCAATGAATTGACGGAAAGCCACGGCGAGCTGCGCCGCGGCAAGGGCCTCATGAGCGGAGTGGTCGCCCTCAGCCTGGGTGTGCTGTGCTTCCTGGGTGTGCTGGCCTTTCACTTCCCCGAATACCTCACCACACCGGAACTGCGCAAGAGCTACAACGTCGACGTGATCCGCATCGTGATGTTCACCTCGCTGGTGATTGCCGGCGGCATCTCGCTGGTCAACATCATCTTCAACCGCTCGCGCTGGCTGGCCGGTGCCGCCTTTTTGCTGGTGGTGGCCACCGCGCTRCTGGGTGGGCACAAGGTGCCGGTGAACGACTTCGCCGACAACACGCCTTACATCGGCCTGGACTGGTTCATCCTTGACCTGCTGGGCTCCTCGCTGATCTTCATCTTCATTGAAAAGCTGTTTGCGCTGCGCAAAGAGCAGCCGGTGTTTCGCGCCGAATGGCAAACCGACTTTCACCACTTCATCGTCAACCACATGATCGTGGGCTTTGTGTTGCTGGCAACCAACTTGCTGGTGCACAAGTTCTTCGGCTGGGCTGCCAACGACGGCATACGCGGCTGGGTGCAGGGCCTGCCCTTCTGGGGTGGCGTGTTGCTGATCGTTCTGGTGGCCGACCTGGTGCAGTACTGGACCCACCGCGCCTACCACGAGGTGCCGATTCTGTGGCGCCTKCACGCCGTGCACCACAGCGCCAAAAGCATGGACTGGCTCGCCGGCTCGCGCCAGCACATCCTGGAGCTCTTGATCACCCGCACGCTCATCCTGGCACCCATCTACGTGCTGGGCTTTTCCAAGGAAGTGATCGACGCCTACATCGTGATCGTCGGTTTCCAGGCGGTCTTTAACCATGCCAACGTGAGCGTGCGCTTGGGCCCGCTGCGCTACGTCATCGTCACACCCAACTTCCACCACTGGCACCACAGCCAGGACCAGGAAGCACTGGACCGCAATTACTCGGCGCACTACGCTTTCATCGACTATCTCTTCGGCACGGCCGTTAAAAGCACCAGGCTCTGGCCGGAGCGCTACGGCGTGCTGGGCGACTACGTGCCGAACGGCTTTTTGAAGCAGCTGAAGTTTCCGTTTACCTGGAAGGGCTGAAGTTTCTCATCATGATTTGCTATGGTTTTTATAGCTGCTTGCGCTCATCCATATTGGCCCAGAGGCTGATTTGACACATCAATTCGATGTGATCGTGATCGGCGCGGGTGCAGCCGGCCTGTTCTGYGCTGCCCAGGCCGGGCAGCGGGGCCTGAAGGTGCTGCTGGTCGACCATAGTGAGAAGGTGGCCGAGAAGATCCGCATCTCGGGCGGCGGCCGCTGCAACTTCACCAACCGCGACGCCACGCCCGCCAACTTCCTGAGCGAGAACCCGCACTTCTGCCGTTCGGCCCTGTCGCGCTACACCCCGCAGGATTTCATCGAGTTGCTGCAGCGTCACAACATTCCGTTTCACGAGAAGCACAAGGGCCAGCTGTTTTGCGATCGTTCGGCCGAAGACGTCATCAACATGCTGCTGGCCGAGTGCGACGCCGGGCATGTCACGCGCTGGCAACCCTGCACCATAAAAAGCATCAAATACGGCTCCAGCCCTTATGGAAATGGCGCAAGCAGCTATCAAATTGAGAGCGATCGCGGGCCGGTCGAAGCGCCGCAAGTGGTCATCGCCACCGGCGGCCTGTCGATCCCGAAGATTGGTGCCACCGATTTCGGCTACCGCATCGCCAAACAATTCGGCCTGCGGCTGGTGGAGCCGCGCGCCGCGCTGGTGCCGCTGACCTTCGACGGCGAAGGCTGGGCACCCTATGCCCAGCTGGCCGGCCTGGCGCTGCCGGTGCTGATTGAAACCAGCCCGGCGGATGCGACGCCCAAACAACGCAAAAAGGCTGTCGTGTTTTCGGAAGACCTGTTGTTCACCCACCGCGGCCTGAGCGGTCCGGCAGTCCTGCAAATCTCCAGCTTCTGGCGCGAAGGCCAGCCCATCCGCATCAACCTGGCACCCGGCGTGGACCTTCCGGCCCTGCTGCTGCGCGCCAAGGCCACCTCCAAAAAACTGATCGCCAACGAACTCGCCACCCTGGTGCCCAGCCGCCTGGCCGACGCATGGGTCAGCCGGGACCCTGCCCTGCAGCGCCCCATCAGCGAAGCCACCGACAAGGCCTTGCTGGCCCYTGCGCAACGCCTGGCCGACTGGGAACTCACCCCCAACGGCTCCGAAGGCTACAAAAAGGCCGAAGTCACCGTTGGCGGCGTAGACACCCGCGATTTATCCTCCCAGACCCTGGAATCGAAGCAGCCAGGCCTCTATTTCATCGGAGAAGTCGTCGACGTCACCGGCTGGCTGGGCGGTTACAACTTTCAGTGGGCCTGGGCCAGCGCCTACGCC
>NZ_JBFUGX010000103.1:0-8696 GCF_056402675.1 Polaromonas sp. P3_C2
CAAGTATCTTCGCCTGCGACTGCTCGTTCGGGTGGATCCGGTCCGCCTGGAAGTTGGCCACCGGGTCGGCCGCGTCGGCAATGCCCTTGAGAAAGAAGGGCACCAGGGCTACTTTTTCCGCCTTGGCGATCTTGCCGAACAGCCCTGAAAACGTGGCCGCGTAGGCGCTGCCGTAGTTGGGCGGCACCTGCATGCCTACCAGCAGCACCCTGGCCCCTGTTTTTTTGGACGCCTGCGTCATCGTGACAAGATTCCTTTCGGTCATGTCCAGCGGCAATCCCCGCAGGGCATCGTTGCCGCCCAACTCAATCACCACCACCGCAGGCTTGTGCTGCGCGAGCAGCGCCGGCAGGCGCGAACTRCCGCCCGAAGTGGTGTCACCGCTGATGCTGGCGTTGACGACTTTGGCCGTCTTTTTTTCGCTGGCAAGCTGTTTTTCAAGCAGCGGCACCCAGCCCGTTCCGCGTTTCAGGCCGTATTCGGCGCTGAGTGAATCACCGACCACCAGAATGGTTTCCCCTTTGGGCACCGGCGTTTGCGCTATTGCCGCCGGAGCGCCGCCACCCATCACGGCGGCCACAAGCAGCGCCCCGAAAGGTTTTAGCAAACGCTTTGCCGCCGCAAGGGCAAGCTTGGTAAAGTCTGAATTCATATTTCCTGACAAGGCCGACATGTTTGAACCCGTGGTGAGTGGCGTGAATGATGGTTCCAGGGCTGCGGCTTCCGCTGTGCCCGCACCGTCCCCGACGTCTTCAATTATTTCCGTTGAGCATGTTTTCAAGTCGGTCACCGACTCCACCGGCACATTGGCCATTTTGCGCGATATTGACTTCGCCCTGGCTCCCCGGGAAACCGCCGCCATTGTCGGTGCGTCGGGTTCCGGCAAAAGCACCTTGTTGTCCATCATCGCAGGGCTGGATACCCCGACGCAGGGCACGGTCAGGCTGGCGGGGCAGGACATCTTTGCGATCAGCGAAGACGACCGGGCCGCCCTGCGAGCGCAGAAGGTCGGGTTTGTCTTCCAGAGCTTCCAGCTCATGGGCAATTTGACGGCGCTTGAGAACGTCATGCTGCCGCTGGAGCTGTCGGGCGCCAAAAACGCACGCTCGCTGGCCACCGACATGCTCAAGCGTGTCGGTCTGGGGGAGCGGCTGGGCCATTATCCGAAAGTGTTGTCTGGCGGCGAACAGCAGCGTGTGGCACTGGCCCGCGCTTTTGTGGTGCAGCCGGCGGTGCTGCTGGCCGATGAGCCGACAGGCAGCCTGGACTTTGCCACCGGCGAGACGGTGATGTCGCTGATGTTTGAGCTCAACCGCGAACTCGGCACGACCCTGGTACTGGTGACGCATGACCAGGCCATCGCGTCGCGCTGCGAGCGGCGCATCACCATTGATGCGGGGCGTGTCAGCCCGGAGTGATTTCGAAAATATCCCGGGCGAAAATCTTAAGGGGAAATGGCCTGGAGGCCTTTTTCATCGTGCGCAGGCAGCTATCAAAAGCATAGCGTATGCGAGGCTGAAAAAAGCTGCGCTCAGCGCCCCCCGTGCATTTTCTGCGCTACCGCCAGAAATTTCGCGCGGTCATCAGGCCGGTCAATCTGCTGGGCCAAGGCGTGGATCAGTGCCAGAAAGGTAAGTTGCCGGGCTGCTTCCTTGCGCACCAGGGTTTTGGCGAGCGGGCCGATATGCTGGCTGAGCGCGCGTTCCAGTTGCGCCTGCAGCTCCGCATTGAAATTCTGCACATTGATGGATGTGGAGGATGCCGAGGTCGTTCCGGATGTCGTTGCCGACGTGGACAGGGGCCTGCTCATGTCGCTGCGCAAGGGGCGGGAAAACGTCGAGGAAATGGGCCGGCTGTAGCTGCTGCTGCCGCCGGTGGACCGCAACGGGCCACTGGCGCCATGCAGCCCCGAATTCACCGTCGCGCTGGCGTGGCGCGGCTTCAGGAAGGCTTCGCGGGCTGTCGCATCGGGAATGGAAATGGCCAGCAGGTCGCGCAGCCCCTGGGCGCTGACCGTGCGCGGAATGGCCTTCTTGACCAGCACCTTGGCCAGAGGCCCGATGGCCTTGGCCAGCTCGTTTTCAATTTCCAGCGCGATTTCCGGGGTGAGCGACGCTAGCGCGGCAAACGATGCCGTGTGCTCGAACTCCATGTTGCGGGACATCGGCGCGGCCGGTGCGGCGTTCGGGTCCAGCACCGCATAGATCTCGTGCGAGCGCAGGTGCTTGTCCATGTGCGGGCCGAGGTAGTCGAAGAGGCTGGCGGCGCTGTCGGTGATGCGTGAAATCACGTCGTAATAGGCACGCGAGACCACGATCTGGTTGGGCCTGGAGAAGTCCATGATGCGCTGGGCCACATTGATGCCGTCGCCCACCACATTGACGCGGTTGTTGATGTCAAACACCATGCGGATCGGTCCCAGGTGCAGGCCCACCCTCAGGGACAGCTTGCGGCCGTACTTTTGTACCAGGAGGTCGCGCAGCAGCAGGGCCGATTGCAGGGCCTCTTCGGGGTCGCCCAGAAAGCAGATCGCCGCGCCGTCGCCGGTGTCGATCATGATCCGCGACGACTCCTTCACGCCGCCGATGGCCTTGGTGATGAGTTCGTTGAACAGGGTCTTCAGTGCCACCTGCTGGTCGACCGAATAGGTGGAGTAGGACACCAGGTCCAGGAACATGATCGTGCCCAGTACGTTCTTGCGCAGATTTTCGGCGCTATTGAGCGGAATGGACTGGGAATTGGCCGCGTAGGCGAGCACGGCGCTTTCGGACAGCAGCTTGCTTGTCTTTGTGGTTGACGTATCGGTCTGCGGCGCTACCGTCGCTACCGGGGCAATGGCGGCTGTGTTGGACGACGGGTTGGCGGCGCGGATGGTCTGCGTCTTGAGAAAGTCCGAGCTGATCAGGGCCTGGCGCAGGGCTCCGACGTCCTGCGGGCGCTGTGTTTCGTTGGGCATCATGGCCCAGTCAATGGCGCGCAGCAGGGGCGCACCGAAGACCACCGCGCTGGCCGTGTCGGCCGCCTTGGGCATGSTGTCCTCGCGCACSCGCGAAGCCGAYTCCATSGGCTTGTGSCCSGTYGTCATCCAGTACATCACCGCSCCCAGCGAATAGACGTCCGTCCACGGCCCCTGGTGKCCYTTGCTGTGGTACTGCTCRAACGGYGCGAARCCAGGGCTCACGATGTTGGTCATGTCSTGGTTGCCGGTCACGCGSCGGGCGGCGCCGAAGTCGAGCAGCACCGGTGTGCCGTCGGCGCGGATGTAGATGTTGTCCGGCTTGATGTCGCGGTGCAGGAAATTCACCTTGTGCACCGCTTCCAGCCCGTCCATCAACGGGTAGACGATCTTCAGCAGACCCTGTTGGTCCAGCGCCGGCTGCCTGGCCAGCCAGCGTTTGAGCGGGTCGCCGGACTCGTACTCCATGACGATGTAGGCGGTCCCGTTTTGCTTGAAGTAACGCAGCACCCGCACGATGTTCGGGTGGCGAAAGGACGCCAGCGCCCGCGCTTCGTCGAGGAAGCGCTCCAGCCCCCAATTGAACTGGCCGTTGTTCGCACTGGAGCGCACGTGCACCGACAGGTCCTCCGCGCGCACGGCCAGGTCGCCGGGAAAATACTCCTTGATGGCTACCGGCAACTGCAGGTTGATGTCCTGCGCCAGATAGGTGATGCCGAAGCCGCCGCCGCCCAGCATCTTGTCGATGCGGTATTCAAAAACGGTGTGTCCCGGCAGAAGCGCAGCCGCGTCTTTGCCTTCGCCGCCTGTGGGACGCACGGGCAGGGCTTGCGTTGTTTCTTCCGGTTCTTCCATTCGTGGGATCGATTCGTGGGGGCTGAGGGTGCCTGTGAATTATTGAGCCCGGCCGGACATCAGGCGCCGTGGTCGATCATCTGCATGGCTTTTTCGAGGCTGCGCCGCATGCGGTTGAACGCGCCGCCGAGCACGGACACTTCGTCTTTGCCGCCGTCAGCGAATTCCGGTACATCAAAGTCACCGGTGCTCACCTTGTCGGCGGCCTGGGACATGCGGCGGATAGGCCGCACGATGAGCCAGCTCAGCATCAGGTTAAGTACGACAAAAACTACGGCGAAGACAGTTGCCAGCGAGGCCATGAAGGTCTTGAAGGTGCGGTCTGCGTTGCGGATGGGAATGTCCATGGGAACGGTGACAACCTGCGCGCCGATGATTTCGTTGTGTTTCCAGCCGAAGCCGTTAGCCTCGCCATAGACCTTGATCATGCTGGCGGGCGCATTGGCCGGTACGCTGTGGCACTGCAGGCACGCCGCGTTGGTGATCTGGATGGGCTTGGCAATGTACAGCAGGCGGCCCGTGGCGGCGGAACGCTCGGAAATCAGTTCTTTCGATTCGGCATTCTGGCGAAATTGCTGGACGATATCCGCTTCCCAGTCGGTGGCGCGGTCGCGCGGGTTGGTCGGGTTCAGCGTGGCTTCCTTGTAGCCGTAGTCACGGTACTTTTTCTGGATGTGGCCCAGCGTTTCGGTGGCGGCGTAGGCCGGAACGGTCTGGGGCAGGAACACTTCCTCGAGTTGTTTGTCCAGGTGCGGCTTGATCTGCTCGACGGTGTAGGCCCGTACGGAAAGCGCGGTGTCCATCATGAGGCGGGCGTTGCGCAGCACCTCTTCGCGCGCATTGTCCTGCAGCAGCTGGCGCGAGATGTAGCCGGCCGCGGCAAAGCCGGCCAAAAAAACCACGACCAGCACCAAATTGAATTTCAGTCTCAAGCCCATAGCGCCTCCAGGTGCCCTGCAGTCAGCAGAGCGGGATTATTCAGCAGGTCCAACAAATTGTTACTATTTTAGTCCTGCCCGGGGGCCATTGTGCCCCGCTCGTCGCACCCGATACACCGGTAGTAATGCCAATTACGGCCAACAGTGATAATCGCTGCCATGTCTTCTTCTCCCAAAGTGCTTTTTGGCTTCCATGCCGTCGGCGTTCGTATCAAAACAGCGCCCCAATCCGTCCTGGAAGTGTTTTTCGATGTGTCCCGCCGCGATGCGCGCATGCGCCAGTTCACGGACCGGGCCCGGGAGGCGGGTGTGCGGCTGATCGAATCCGACGGTTTGCGCCTGGCAAAGATGTGCGGCAGCCACGGCCACCAGGGTGTTGTGGCCCGGGTCGACGCACTGGCGCAGGTCAAATCGCTCGACGAATTGCTGGAGCAACTCGAAGAAGCCGGTGTTGCCCAGCCGCTGCTGCTGGTGCTCGACGGCGTGACCGACCCGCACAACCTCGGCGCCTGCCTGCGTGTGGCCGATGGCGCCGGCGCCCAYGCGGTGATCGCGCCCAAGGACCACGCGGCCGGTATCAATGCGACCGTCGCAAAGGTCGCCAGTGGCGCCGCCGAAACCATGCCCTATTTCATGGTGACCAACCTGGCCCGTACCCTCGGCGAGCTCAAGGAACGCAACATCTGGTGCATAGGCACCAGCGACGATGCGGAAAAAACAATTTACGACGTGGACCTGAAAGGCCCTGTGGCGCTGGTGCTCGGCGCTGAAGGTGAGGGCATGCGCCAGCTCACGCGCAAGACTTGCGATGAGCTGGTCAGCATCCCGATGCATGGCGCGGTGGAAAGCCTGAATGTGTCCGTAGCCAGCGGTGTGTGCCTGTACGAAGCCCTGCGCCAGCGCAGGGCATGACGACGCCGCAGCACTTCGACCTGGTAGTCATAGGCGCCAGTTTTGCCGGGCTGGCCTGCGCGCGCGCCGCGGCCAGGGCGGGCCTGCAGGTCGCCATTGTCGAAAAGAAGACTTCTTCCGGCGACAAGCTGCACACCACCGGCATCATCGTGAAAGATGCCATAGACACCATCCCGTGGTTGCAGCAAGTGCCCGCGGCGCTGGTGCGGCAGGTGGACGGCGTGAGGCTTTATTCGCCCAATCTTCGCCATGTCGATCTGCACGCGCCCGGTTATTACTTCTGGGCAACCGACACGCCGGCCCTGCTGGACTGGATGTGTGCGTCCGTCGTGGCGGACGGTGTCACCTTGCTGGGCGGCACGCTGTTCGAGCAGGCTGCGCGAGACAGCGGCGGCTGGGCCGTGTCGGTCAAGTCGGTTGCATCGCAGGAGCCGATGGTGCTGCAGGCTCGCTATTTGGTCGGCGCCGACGGCCCCCATTCGCGTGTGGCCAAGGCTTTGGGCCTGTCGCTCAATACCCAGTTTCTCTTCGGCATCGAGCATGAATACGGCCAGGCCCGGCTGGATGCCAACCTGCTGCACTGCTTCATAGACCGCCAGCTCGCGCCCGGCTACATCGGCTGGGCTGTTGCGGGTGCCGGCATTCACCAGATCGGGCTGGCCAGGCGGATGTCCCCCTCAGGCGCGTCCGTGCCTGCCAAACAGGCGTGGATGGGCGCTTTCATGGAAAAAATCGCGCCGCATGTGGATGTCGGCAACGCAAGTCCGTTGGCGACGCGCGCCGGCATGATTCCCTGCGGCGGGGTGCTGAAGCGGGTGTCTGATGCACGCGTCATGCTGGTCGGTGACGCCGCCGGCATGGTGTCGCCCGTGACGGCTGGTGGCATCCACACGGCACTGCAGCATGGCGACGCGGTGGGCAGCGCGGTAGCCGCCTTTTTGCAAGGTGGTTCGGCCGATGGCAGCGACCCGGCTGATCCAGCGCAAGGGCTGGTGCGGCACTACCCGAAGTTCCGCGCCAAGCGCACGCTGCGCTGGCTGTTTGACCGCTTTCAGGCCGACTGGATCTTCAATATGGCCCTGGACACCGAACCCATGCGGCAGGCTGCGCGCATGGTGTACTTTCACCGGCGCGGCAAACCAGAGTAGCCGCCCCGAAACGGGTTGCTAGACCAGCCCATACCAGCCCAGCAATGCGCCAGCGCCCAGCAGCCACAGCAGATGGATTTTGCTGCGCCAGACAATCACGGCTGTGGTGGCCGCCAGCAGCCACACCGGCCAGTCTTTCAGCGAACTACCGTTGGCGGTGGCCAATATCCAGCTTGTCGCGATCAGCAAGGCCACCACGATGGGTCCCATGCCCTGCTTGAAAGCCCGCACCGCGCGTAGTTCGCGGTTGCGGTGACCCCACTGCGCGGCCAGGTAGGTGAGGGTGGTGCTGGGAATCAGGATGCCCAGCATCGCCAGGAAAACGCCCAGCRGCCCGGTCAGCATGCCCCCCGCGTTCAGCCCCACATTCCACCCCAGCAAAGCGATGAACAGCACATTCGGCCCGGGGGCTGATTGCGCAATGGCAATGGACGCGTTGAACTGCGCGTCGGTTAGCCAGTGCTGCTTGTCGACCAGGAAACGGTGCATGTCGGGTGCGGTGGTGATGGCGCCGCCGATCGACAGCAGCGACAGCGAGAGGTAATGCAGGAAGAGGTCAAACCATTCCCGAGCGCCGAAGACGAGGTGCAGCGACTCGGTCATGGTGCCAGCCTGCGGTAAGCGAGCACACAGGCCACGCCGCCCAGCCCCAGCAGCACGTAGGCCAGCGGAAAGCGCAGCAGGGCGATGGCCACAAAACAGGCCACACCGAACGCGGCGCACAGCTGCAGGCCCAGCACGTTTTTCTTGAGCGCGCCGAACAGCTTCAGGCCGGTCGCGCCGATCAGCCCTGCTGCCACGGCGCCCATGCCGCGCAGCGCGCCAGCCACGCCGGGATGCCCGGCAAACTGGGCATAGACCACGGCCAGCAGCAACACGAGCACCAGCGGTACCGTCAGCATGCCGGCCAGCGCTGCCAGGGCGCCCTTGAGGCCGAAGTAGCGGCCACCTATCATCAGTGAGATGTTGACTACATTGGGTCCGGGCATGATTTGCGCGACGGCCCAGTCTTCAATGAATTCCTCGCGCGTCATCCAGCGCTTTTTTTCGACCAGCTCGCGTTGCACGACAGCCAGTACACCGCCAAAGCCCTGAAGCGCCAGCAAGGTGAATGAAATGAAAAGGTCGGAGAGGGATCGGGGTTTCGGGTGGTCTTCGGCGGGAGGGGTGCTCATGCACCAATTATCGCCGCTTCATCGATGCACCACAGCCTGCGCACAGGAGACCGAGGACCGCCGTTTGCTATTAATAAGATAGCTGCTTGCGCCCGCCGAATATGCGCTGCAGGCCAAAATGGCATGAATTTCCGGGCCGGCGCCCGACATGCCCTGCATGGCGGCTACAGCCGCAGCTCCCAGGTTTCGCCGACCAGGTTTTTTTTCCCAAAGCCATGGTAGGGCTCGCTCCTGGTCAGCTTGAAACCACGCCTGGCGTAAATGGCGCGCGCTGCGTCCAGGCAGCTGTTGGTCCAGAGCACCATTTTTTTGTAGCCCTTGCTGCGCGCAAATGCGATGCACTCGTCGGCCAGTCGCCCGCCCAGGCCCAGTCCGCGCGCCTGCGGCGTGAGGATCAACATGCGCAGCTGGGCCACGGTGGCTGATTTACGCGCCACAAACACCGCGCCCGCGCGCTCACCGTCGACTTCGGCTATCCAGCACTTCTCCCATTCCGGCTGGTGGTTCTTGAGGTATTTGCCGGCAATATCGGCCACCAGGGCCTCGAACTCGCTGTTCCAGCCGTATTCACGCGCATAAATTTCACCGTGTTGCTGCACCACCCAGCCGATGTCGCCGGGCCCGGGGTCGCGCAACAGCACGGTTCGTGTCGCGGCAGGTTCCGTGCRGCTGGCCAAAAGCCGCTGCACCGTGGTCATGGCCGTCACCACCT
>NZ_JBFUGX010000104.1:0-8688 GCF_056402675.1 Polaromonas sp. P3_C2
GCTTGAGCTTGCGCCGCAGTTGCCATTTCAGGTGCGGGTCGATCACCGTGAGCGGCTCGTCAAACAGCACAGCAGACACATCGGGCCGCACAAGGCCGCGGCCCAGCGAAATTTTCTGCTTGGCATCTGCTGCAAGCCCAGCCGCGCGGTGGTTGAGCTGGCCGCTCATGTCCAGCATCTCGGCAATTTCACCAACGCGTTTTTTGATCTGGTCTTCCGGCACCTTGCGGTTGCGCAGCGGAAACGCCAGGTTTTCAGCCACAGTCATGGTGTCGTAGATCACCGGGAACTGGAACACCTGCGCAATATTGCGCTGCTGCGGCGAGGCGTGCGTCACATCTACGCCGTCAAACTTGACCGTGCCCTGCGACGGCACAAGCAAGCCCGACATGATGTTGAGCATGGTGGTCTTGCCGCAGCCTGAGGGACCAAGCAATGCATAGGCGCCGCCATCGCGAAAACTCATGGTGAGCGGGAGCAACGCGTAGTCGCTGTCCTCGCGCGGATTCGGCCGGTAAGCATGGGCCAGGTCGAGATCAATACGCGCCATAAGGCCTCCACAACACGGCAGCCGATGCAAAAAGGTGCTTCACGCAAGTCCCCCCCTGCGCTCTGGCGCCAGCAGCAAAGCGCCGGTTGCATCAAAGACATACACCTGGGCAGGGCTGAGAAACAGCGTGATGGGCGCACCCAACTCAAAGTAATGCACACCGGTCAGTTGCGCCACCAGTTCGCCCACCGCCGTGGCAACGTGGACAAAAGTGTCGGAACCCGAAATTTCAGCCAACTCGACCTTTCCCGGCAACGCCACATCACCCTCACGCTTTTGGACGCGCAGGGCGCTGCCGCGAACACCGGCCGTGAGGGTGGCCAGGTTTTGCGCCGGCGCATCGGGCAAGGCCAGCGCCAGGGTGGGCCCTGCCGCCAGCTGCAATCCCTGCGCTGCGGGCAGTGCCGCTATCAGATTCATGGGCGGATCGCTGAAGGCACGCGCAACGCGCAAGGATCGTGGCGAGTGGAAGACCTCGGCGGTCGGGCCGTACTGCAGCAGTTCACCACCGTCCATCACAGCGGTATAGCCCCCCAGCAGCAGAGCCTCGCCAGGCTCGGTGGTGGCATAGATCACGGTGGAATCGCCGGCTGCAAAAAGCTGGGTCAGCTCTTCGCGCAATTCCTCGCGCAGCTTGTAATCCAGATTGACCAGCGGTTCGTCCAGCAACATCAGGGGAGCCCCTTTGGCCAGTGCGCGTGCGAGGGCCACCCGCTGTTGCTGCCCACCCGACAGCTCGGCCGGGTAGCGGTCCAGGAACATCTCGATGTGCAGGCGTTCGGCCAGTTTGCGCACCGTCTGATCGATGTCTTTTTCCCCTCGCAGCTTCAGCGGCGAGGCGATGTTGTCCGCCACCCGCAGCGAGGGGTAGTTGATGAACTGCTGGTAGACCATGGCGACGTTCCGCTCGCGCACCGGCATGCCGGTCACATCGGCGTCGTTCACCATGACTTTCCCCTGCGTGGGGACATCCAGGCCCGCCATGATGCGCATCAGGCTGGTTTTTCCGGCCTGCGTTGCGCCCAGCAGCACCGTGACTTCGCCGCTGCGCGGCGCCAGGTTCATTTCATAAAGCCATTGTTCGGCGCCGACTTTTTTGCTGATGTGGTCCAGGGTCAGCTGCATCACGCGCCCCTTCTGAACAACCGGCCGTCCCAGGCGCGTTGCAGCGACCCAAAACGGCGGTGGGGCCTCTGTGCCAGGGCATTGGCAGGCAGACAAAAAGAAACAGTAGACAAGAGGAAGGCTCCCGGCGAAACTTTGAGGAAGTTCGGTTTTTTTCTATTTTTCTTCTTTTTTGATTGTTTTATCTACTTGTTTTCCCTTATCTGTTTCCTTTTGTTTCGATATAAAGTTTCCAGACCTCCACGATTCCTTCAAACTTGAACCCGCGTGAACTCCAACCCCAGGCAAATCAAGCTCCTTGACGTCGTGCGAACCCACGGATCGGCCTCCGTCGAGCAGCTTGCAGAAAAATTGGACGTGACCTTGCAGACCGTCCGGCGGGATGTGCAGCGCCTGGCGGAAGCCGGCCTGCTGACGCGTTTTCATGGCGGCGTGCGGGTACCCAGTTCCACCATCGAAAACATTGCCCACCGCCAGCGTGAAAGCCTTCACGCCGAAGGCAAGGCGCGTATCGCGCGCGCAGTGGCCAGGCGTGTTCCGAACGACTGCTCATTGATCCTCAATATCGGCACCACCACCGAGGCCATCGCCAAGGCCCTGCTGCACCACAAAGGGCTGCGGGTCATCACCAACAACCTGAATGTGGCCGGCATCCTGTGCAGCAATACCGACTGCGAAGTCATCGTCGCCGGTGGCGTAGTGCGTTCGCGCGACCGGGGCATCGTGGGCGAGGCGGCGGTCGACTTCATACGCCAGTTTCGGGTAGACATCGCGATCATCGGCATTTCAGGGATCGAGCCTGACGGCTCCCTGCGCGACTTCGACTACCGCGAAGTCAAAGTTGCCCAGACCATCATCGAGCATGCCCGCGAAGTCTGGCTGGCGGCAGACAGCAGCAAGTTCAACCGGCCCGCCATGGTGGAGCTGGCCACGCTTTCCCAGATTGACCGGCTGTTCACCGACATGCCTCCGCCCGAGCCATTCCCCACCTTGCTGGAAGAGGCGGACGTCAACTGTGAAGTGGCCCACTCCTGAGCCCCGCGCACTTGTGCGCGCCTGCCACCCTTTCATACACTCCAGCGCATGACATACCTTCTYGCACTCGACCAGGGAACCTCCAGCTCCCGCAGCATAGTGTTTGACGAACACGGTCACATCGTGGCATTGGCCCAGCAGGAGTTGCCGCAGATCTACCCCAGGCCGGGCTGGGTCGAGCACGACCTGATGGAGATCTGGCGCACCCAGCTGGCGACAGCGCGCGAAGTGCTGGCCAAGGCGAACATCAAGGCCAGCGACATTCGGGCACTGGGCATCACCAACCAGCGCGAGACCACCGCCCTCTGGAACCGCAAGACCGGCCTGCCGGTTCATCACGCCATCGTCTGGCAGGACAGGCGCGCGGAAGCCACCTGCGCCGAGTTGCGTGAGCGCGGCAAGGAAAAGCTGATCCAGTCCAAAACCGGGCTGCTGATCGACGCCTATTTTTCCGGTACCAAGCTCAAATGGCTGCTCGACAACGTGCCCGGCGCCCGCGCGCAGGCCGAGCGCGGCGAACTGGCCTTCGGCACCATCGACAGCTGGCTGATGTGGCAACTCACGGGCGGCGCGCTGCATGCCACCGACGTCAGCAACGCGTCGCGCACAATGCTGTTCAATGTGCACACCAATCAGTGGGACGACGAGCTGCTTGAGCTGCTGGGCATCCCGGCTTCGCTGATGCCCAAGGTATTACCTTCGAGCGCGCATTACGGCGAGGTGCGCCCCGATCTGCTGGGCCATGACATCCCCATCGGAGGCGTCGCCGGTGACCAGCAAAGCGCGCTGTTCGGCCAGGCCTGCTTCAAGGCCGGCATGGCAAAAAACACCTATGGCACCGGCTGCTTCATGTTGATGCACACGGGCAGCCAGTTTCAAACCTCACACAATGGCCTGCTGACCACCAGCGCAGCCCAGGCAACAACCCAAACGCAGTTCGCCACCGAAGGCAGCGTGTTTGTTGGCGGCGCCGTGGTGCAGTGGCTGCGCGACGGCCTGCACGCCATCAAGGGCAGCGCCGAAGTGCAGGCGCTGGCCGAAAGCGTGCCTGACTCAGGCGGCGTGATGATGGTGCCGGCCTTCACCGGCCTGGGTGCACCCTACTGGAAACCGGATGCGCGGGGCACCATCACCGGCCTCACGCGCGGCACCACCGTCGCCCATATCGCGCGCGCCGCACTCGAAAGCATCGCCTACCAAAGCGCCGCCCTGCTGCAGGCCATGAGCCGCGACGCGGTGAGTGCTGGCGCCGCACCTGTTGCGGAATTGCGCGTAGACGGCGGCGCCTGCGTCAACGACCTGCTGATGCAATTCCAGGCCGACCTGCTGGGCATACCGGTGATCCGCCCGGCGGTCATTGAAACCACCGCTCTGGGCGCCGCCTACCTGGCAGGACTTTCCAGCGGCGTCTACAGCAGCACCGACGAGTTGTCCGGCATGTGGCGCGCCGAGCGCAAGTTTTTGCCTACGCTAGGCGCGGACCGGGCCGCTGAGCTGATGGCGCGCTGGGAGCAGGCGGTGCGGCAGACCGTGCTGCAGTAAGCGCAGCCCTGCCCTGTCACATTTCCCACAGGTGCGGCCGCTAGACTTGGCTGCATGAACCCCTATGTCACAGCACCCTCCAGGCGCCGGCTGGTCCTCGGAGCCGGCGCAGCCGCAGTGCTGGGCCTGGCCGGCGGCAAGGCACCGCAGCCGGCAGCAGCGGCCACGCAGCCGGTCCACACACGTCTGCGCCTGATCGGTGAATCCCGCATTCCACACCGGTTGCAATTCCAGGGCACCACGGTGGGCGGTCTCTCAGGCATTGACTACGACGCCGCCAACAACCTGTATTACCTGATCAGCGACGACGCCTCCAGCATCAACCCCGTGCGGTTTTACACCGCACGCATCGCGCTGGACATGAGCAGCCTGGGCCAGCCGGAATTGCTGAGCGTCACCCCCCTGCGCCAGGGCGACAGCAGCACGTATGAGGCCGCATTGCGGGGCATGCAGCCCCCCGACCCGGAGTCGATTCGCTGGCGCCCGAGCAGCCAGACGCTGCTGTGGGTCACTGAGGGGCATTCCCTGACGGGCGTGGCGCCGGAGCTGCGCGAAAGCCGGGCAGACGGCACGATGGTTCGCGAATTTACGCTGCCGCCCATGTTTGAGTTTCATCTCATCCGGGGGCCGCGCGTCAATCTGGCGCTGGAAGGCCTGGCGCTGACACCCGATGACAAGACAGCCTGGATCGCCATG
Organism: Polaromonas sp. P3_C2; assembly: GCF_056402675.1. Lineage (NCBI taxonomy): Bacteria > Pseudomonadati > Pseudomonadota > Betaproteobacteria > Burkholderiales > Comamonadaceae > Polaromonas > Polaromonas sp. P3_C2. The sequence continues at coordinate 4,949 of NZ_JBFUGX010000104.1, forward strand.
GAAAACGCCTTCCGCCAGGATGGACCCGTACCCACGGTGAAAGCGAAGGGCGGTCCTTGCCGCTTCACCCAAATTGACCTTGCCAGTGGGAAAGCATTGCGGCAAATTGCGTATGTGCCCGACGCCATTCCGCGCGCACCTGTTGCGCCGGCCACCCAGGCCGACAACGGCGTGGTGGAAATCCTGATGCTCGATGCCGACCGCATGCTGGTGCTGGAGCGGGCCTATATGGCCGGCTGGGGCCCGCAGGCAGGTAACTCGCTGCGCCTGTACCTTATCGACACCCGGCAGGGATCCGACACGCTCGCAACGCCTGTCCTGCAGACTGGCACCTATCGCGCGGTGGACAAAACACTGATCGCCGACTTTTCCACCTTCACCGGCCCGGGGCCCGGCCTCCGGCTGGAACGTCTGGACAATACGGAAGGCATGGCCTGGGGCCCGGTACTGCCCAACGGAAATCGCAGCCTCGTCTTCATTAGCGACGACAATTTCAGCTCCCGGCAAATCAGCCAATGGCTGGCCTTTGAATTTTTGGATTGACAACGCATGACCTCCAATTCCCGTACAAGCAACGAACACATCGCCTTCATAGGCGGCGGCAACATGGCCAGCGCCATCATTGGCGGCCTGCTTAAGCAAGGCATGCCAGCCAGCCAGATCCAGGTGGTCGAGCCTTTTGAGGAGCAACGCAACAAGCTCATCCGGCAATTCGGCGTGCAGGTGCATGAAAAACCCGGCGCGCCACTGGCCAGCGCCGGCCTGGTGGTCTGGGCTGTAAAGCCGCAGACATTCAAGGATGCAGCGCTGCAAACACGCTTTCACACCAAAACCGCCCTGCACCTGAGTGTGGCAGCCGGCGTGCGGTCCAGCAGCATCGCGCGCTGGCTGGGCACCGAGCGCGTGGTACGCGCCATGCCCAACACGCCGGCGCTGGTCGGCAAAGGCATGACGGCGCTGTTTGCGCGGGATGCCGTGACAGACGACGACAGGCTGGGTGTCGAGCAGGTGGTCAAGCCCACGGGGGATTACCTGTGGCTCACCGAAGAAGCCCACTTGGACGCGGTCACCGCCATTTCGGGCTCCGGCCCGGCCTACGTCTTTTATTTTGTGGAAGCCATGATCGAGGCAGGCACGGACATGGGCCTTGCGCCGGAACAGGCGCGCAAGCTTGCCGTCGGCACCTTTGCTGGCGCTTCGGCGCTGTTGGCGGCGTCCGACGAGACGCCCCAGACCCTGCGCGCCCAGGTCACGTCCAAAGGGGGCACCACCTACGCCGCGCTGACCTCCATGGAGCAGGACCGCGTCAAGATGCTGTTCATGCGCGCCATCCACACGGCAAGGCAACGCGCCGGTGAACTAGGTGATGAGTTTGGCGCGGGCTGAAGAGGTTTAAGAGGAAACCCCCTGAAACCCAATGCAGGAAAGCGCAAGCAGCTATCTATTTAGGAGCTTAGGAACTCAGCTCATCTGGTGATGAGCTTTGCTTCCCAAACCCCAAACTTAATAGCTGCTCAGGCACATATTCGATGTCAATGGCCAAAACGACAGAACAGCCTGAAAAAAGCTGTTTTCCGCCTCTGTGAGCGCCTGGGAAGCCTACTGATCGACCTTGACACGGTAAGTGACGACGATCTGTGCCCCAGAGGCCAGCGAACCGGTAAAAGTCCACTTCAATGCCCCCTGCGCGTTCACGGCCGGTTGCGTGGTCACCGTGCAGCCCGTGATGCCCGTGGGCAGCACGCCCGGACAGGCGGTGGAGACGAAGCCGGTGAACGCCGGGGTGGAGTCGCTCACAAACAGCGTGGACAGCGCCTGTGTGCCGTTGTTGGTGGCCGTCAACGTGTACTGCAGCGTGTCGCCAGGGCTGGCGTTTACGCTGGTGGCCGAGGCGATAGCCTGGGTGACGTTGCTCACCAGCTTGGCCAGCGACAGGTCGCCAGCCTGGCCGACGGTGGTGATATCGGTGACAAGCAGGGTGCTGACGCTGAGCGCCGGGCTGGCGTTGGTGTAGCTGAAGGCCGCGCTCAAGGTTACGCTGTTCTGCGCGCCCTGGCCGGCCCCAGCGGGCACGAACTGCTTGACGATGAGGCAGACGGTCTGCCCGGCGGTGACGGTGAGAGCTGTGGTGACCTGCGTCTCGCTGGCCTCCAGCGCTGCGTTGCAATTGCTGTCCTGATACAGCACCTGGCTCCACGCAGGGCTGGCCGGCGTGGCGGTGTTGACCATCGAGAAGGTAACTTGCCCGCCGGTGCCAGCGGTGTAGGTGTGGGCGTAAAACACGACCGTGCCAGGCTGGGCGGTCTGCGCGCCGTTGGGGCTCAGGGTGTTGGGCCCCACCATGCCGAAGCTGATGCCGGTGCGGGCCAGGCCGGAGCCGGCGGTGTAGCTCACACTCGGGCGGGTGTAAGTGCCGCCCGTGGTGCCGGCCGAGCCGCCGGTGGCGGTGTAGCCGGAGGGCAGCACGGGCGTGAGGACCACGGTGCCGCTGGTGGCACCGGGAATCCACAGAATGAAGCTGCCATCGCTGGCCGTGGGTTCGGTGTCCACCGTCGTCGCACCCTGCATGGCGTTGACGGTGATGCCGGCCAGGCCGGGCTCCGTCCCGGCCTTCACGCCGTTGTTGGCGGTGCCGCCGCCCGCGCCGTTGTCGGCAAACACGGTGCCGCTCAGCGTGCTGCCGCTGTACAGGCCGAAATTCTGCGGTGCGGGCGGCGCACCCACGATGCTGAATTGGATCACCCCGGTGGGATTCTGCGTACCGATGAAGCCGGCCGGATATGCAGCCGCGATGTCGCTCAGCGTGTTGTTGCCGTCCACGATCAGGCAATAGTTGCCCTGCTGTATGTTGGTGAAGCTGTAGGCGCCGGTGGTCAGGTTGACCGATGCAGCCACGGTGGCCGGCCCCGTGCAGGTGCCGCCCGTGCGCGGCGCAAGCTTGACCCACAGTGCAGTGGCCCCGCCTATGCCGGCCTCGCCCGCATCCAGGTTGCTGTTGTGGTTGGGGTCGCTGTAAACGTTGCCGCCGAAACCCAGGGCTACCGTACTGACCACGGGCGCAGCGCAGCCGGCGCTCGGCGTGTTGGCAGCCGTGCAAGTGGTCGGGGTCGGTGGGCTGGTGCCGCCGGCCGGGTCTACGGCGGTGTAGTTGGTGACCGTGATGTTGCTCGTCGGTCTTGCCGTGATCTGCAGCGTCGAGGTGCCGCCGCTGGCTGTGATGGTGCCAACGAAATTGCAGGTCACCAGCGTGCCGCCGGCATTGGCCGCGGTCGAGCAGGTCCAGCCGGTGCCGCTGCTGCTGACGTAGGTCATGTTGACGGGAAGCTGATCCACCACCCGCGCCACAAAGGCCGGCGTGGTGGTGGTGGTTGCCACGGTAAGGGTGTAGACACTGTTGATGCCCACCTGCAACGCAGGGCTGGGCTGCGACTTGGTGACAGTCAGCGTGGGGTAGATGGGCGTGATGGTCACGGAGCCGTCGCCACCGGGATTGCCGGTGCCCGGCGCCGTGTTGCCGGGGACTGTCGCGCCGCCCGCGCCACCCAGCGACGCGGTCACGCTGAAAGCCGACACCGACACCGCGTCGCGGCAAGATCCGCCGCCCGTGGCCTGAGCGGTGGTGTTGGTGGCGCTGCTGTCCACCAGTTCCGCGCCGCCCACACCGGCCGCGCAACCGGCGCCGCCGCCGCCGCCGCCCGAGCCGTCGCCGACGCGTGTCGCGCCGGCGCTACCCGCTGCGC
>NZ_JBFUGX010000105.1:0-8673 GCF_056402675.1 Polaromonas sp. P3_C2
GTTAATAGAAACGTGCTCCAGGCCGACCACGTTAGTTTCAATTTGTTACCGCTTTGGTTGTAACATTCGACCGCAGTACCGTTGCCAAAAAAAGACACCTAAAATGAGAAAACGGGCTGCCATGGTGGCAACCCGTTCATTTCAGGCGGTCAATGGCATTTATTGCGTTGCACCGCGCGGCTGGCTCGCTCACTGATCGCGCAGGCCAATTGCTACTGTCGGGTAGTGCAAACGAAGCCGCAGCTCCTGCTTCAGGCGGGTGTTGTCCAGCCGGCGCGACTCGCTCATGAAGCTCAGCAGCATCAGCGGCAACTCTTCCTGTGCCGTGCCCCGTGCCAGGCGCGGCGGCCGCGGCAGACCGTAGAGGTCCGCCGCTAGGTCGAAATAGTCGCCCATCTTCAGCTGCGTATCGTCACTGACGTTGCTGGCGCGCTGGGGCTTGCCGCGCCACAGCGCCGCCAGGCAGGCACGGGCCAGGTCGTCGGCGTGGATATGGTTGGTGTAGACGTCGTCTTCGGCACGCAGTACAGGTGTGCCCTTGAGCAACCTGCCACGCGGCGTACCGCCTTCGCGGTCGGACGCATAGATGCCCGGGATGCGCAGCAGGTGCACGCGGGTGCCGGTGGCCCGGCCAAAAAGCCGCAGATGCGCCTCGGCATGCACACGCCGCTGGGCACGCGGTGTGTGGGGCTTCAATGGCCGCGTTTCGCGCACCCATTCGCCGCCGCAGTCGCCATACACCCCGCTGGTGGAGCCATACACCAGCGACTGCGGCAGGCTGCGCAGGCGCAGGGCGCGCAGCAGTGCCAGCGTACGTGGGTCCGTACGCCAGTCGGGCTGGTCGCCGGGTGGCGGCGCCAGATGCACCACCCGCGTAGCCAGCCCGGCCAAGCGCCGCAGGGAGGCGCCGTCGTCCAGGTTGCCCAGCAGCGGTGTGATGCCTTGCGCGCGCAAAGCCGGGAAACGCTGCGGTGACGACGTCAGGGCGATGCGCCGGACATTGCGCGGCAGCAGGCGGGCTACGCGCAGGCCGACATCGCCGCAACCGGCAATCAAAACCCGCTCGCGGCGGAAACGGAAAGGCAGCGCGCCTAGGGGGTTCAGGTTTGAGGGCAAAATTGGGGTTGCTGGAAAAAGCCAGCCAGGTCGAGAACAGATACCGCAAGGATACCGAATATGAGCTTTAACGTGACCGTGCAACCCAGTGGCCGGACATTCATCGCCGAGGCGGATGAACCGCTGCTGGCAGCCGCCATTCGCCAGGGGATTGGCCTGCCCTACGGCTGCAAGGATGGCGCCTGCGGCTCCTGCAAGTCAAAAAAACTGGAAGGCAGCGTCCTCCATGGCGCGCACCAGGTCAAGGCCATGTCACCCGAGGAAGAGGCGAACGGCTTCATCCTGACCTGCAGCGCCAGGGCGACGAGTGATATCGTCCTCGAATCACGCCACGTCACGGATGAAAGCGCCTTCCCGGTCAAGAAGATGCCGGTGCGCATCAACAGCCTGGCCAAGGCCTCACACGACGTCATGGTGGTGCGCCTGCAATTGCCGGCCAGCGATGTGTTCAAGTACCACGCTGGCCAATATGTGGAGTTTTTGCTGCGCGACGGCGACCGCCGGGCGTATTCAATGGGCAATGCCCCGCACACCCAGGCCGACAACCCGGGCGTCGAGCTGCACATTCGCCACATGCCGGGCGGCAAGTTCACCGAGCACGTGTTCGGCCCCATGAAAGAAAAGGAAATCCTGCGCATCGAAGGCCCCTTCGGCAGCTTTTACCTGCGCGAAGACAGCGACAAACCCATGGTGCTGCTGGCATCGGGCACCGGCTTTGCGCCCATCAAGGCGCTGATCGAGCATCTGCAACACAAGGGCATCACGCGCCCGGCCGTGTTGTACTGGGGCGGCCGCCGCCCGGCCGATTTGTACATGGACGAATGGGTCAAGGCCAAGGCTGCGGAAATGCCGAATTTGCGTTATGTCCCGGTGATTTCCAACGCGCTGCCTGAAGACAACTGGACGGGGCGCACCGGCTTTGTCCACCAGGCCGTGCTGGAAGATTTTTCCGACCTGTCGGGCTATCAGGTGTATGCCTGCGGCGCGCCCATCGTGGTGGACTCAGCCAAGGCCGCCTACACGGCTGCGGGTCTGCCGGAGGACGAGTTTTATGCCGACTCTTTTGTGACCGAAAAAGAGAAAGCCCAGGCGACCGTGCCCGCGGAAACCTGAGCGGACACCTGGACAAAAAAAGCCCCGGCTGATCCGTCAGCCGGGGCTTTTTTATGTGCGGATTAAGCGCTGCGGCTACCTACCATGCGAACGCTCAGCCAGCCTTGCCGGGTGCAACCTGCCGGTCGTGCTTCTGGCGGCGGATGGCGGCGCTGGCGCGGTTTTCTTCACGCTTTAGCTTGCGGCGCTCGGCCTGTGTGACTTTGCCGTCGGATTTGGCGGCCAGCTTGTCGGACTCAATTTTCGTCTCGCGCTTATCGAGTTTGGCGGTCTCCTTGGAAGTCAACGCACCGGAGGTGACGCCCTGGTCAATACGTTTTTCCTGGTTGGACTGGCGCTGGTCGACGCGCGGCGTGGCCAGCGGGTCTTTGGGGGTCGCGGGAGCGGCAGGCGCCTGCGCAAAGGCTGCGCCAYCAGCAACCAGGGCGAGGGCGGCGACAAGGGTGTTGATCTTCATGGGGTTTCCTTGAGGTGGGGGTTGAGAAAACATGAAGCAGGCGCCTCATGAACCTCCAACGCGGCGCGGCCCCCGAACAGCCATGTCCGGTATGTAAAGATCCCGTAACGGCATGCATCAGGCTCTGCCCCAAGGCGTGGCCAACTTTTTGCAACAATAGGGACATGAACATTCGACCTTCCCTCACCCAGCCTTCCCTGCTCGGCAAATGCCTGGGCGCCCTTTTCATTGCAGGCATGGCGCTGTCAGCCCCTCTGGCACACGCCCAGCCCAAAGTCATGCGCATCATCGTGCCCTATGCAGCCGGCGGCCCGATTGACGTGACGGCCCGCCTGATGGCCGAACGCGTCAAGGACACGCTGGGCCCGGTCATCATTGAAAACAAGCCCGGCGGCGGCGGCAACATTGGTGTCGACGCCATCGCCAAGGCGCAACCCGACGGCATGACGATCGGCATTTCCGCTGTCGCCACCCACGCCATCAATCCCTGGCTTTACAGCAGGATGCCGTACAACGCAGCGACCGACTTCGCGCCCATCACACAGCTGGTGCGCGTGCCCAATGTGCTGGTGATCAACGCCGACTCCGCGCGGCGCCTGAACATCAACTCGCTGGCCGACCTGATCAAGTACGCCAAGGCCAATCCGGCCAAGCTCAATTACGCCAGCGGCGGTAACGGCAGCGCGGGGCACCTTGCCGGCGAAATGTTCAAGGCGCAGGCCGGCATCTTTGCGCTGCACATTCCCTACAACGGCGGCAACCCGGCGCAACTGGCGCTGCTGAGCGGCCAGGTGGACTACAACTTTGACAACCTGGCCACGGCATCCGCCAACATCAAGGCAGGCAAACTCAAGGCGCTGGCAGTCACCACAGCCAAACGCAGCGCCATGCTGCCCGATGTGCCTGCCGTGGCCGAGACGCTCAAGGGTTTTGAGATCGATACCTGGTGGGGACTGGTGGCGCCCGCAGGCACACCGAAAGACGTGATCGCCAAACTCAACCAGGCATTCGTCGCCGCGCTGAATTCACCCGAAGCCAAAACCCGCTTTGCCACACTGATGGCCGAACCTGTAGGCAACACGCCCGAGCAGTTCGGCGCCTTCATGAAAAGCGAAATGGCGAAGTATGAAAAAGTGGTGAAGGCGTCAGGCGCGAAGGTGGATTGAAAAAAGGTCCACCCCCTTCCAGGCTCACTGCGTGTAGCCTGTTCCCCCCTCAGGGGGCGGCGCCTGGGGCCGGCGAAGCCGAAAAATTGGCACACCCCTATCGGGCTCACTGCATGTAGCCCTTTTCCCCTTGCAGGGGACGGTGCCTGCGGCCCGGCAAAGCCGGTTCCGCGGCACCCACTGGCGAATACCTCCGCCGATAGTGCCCAAAGAATTCTTAAACCCAGCATGAGCCCCGGAACCGGCTTTGCCGGGCCGTAGGGCGGGCGGCCCCCTCGGGGGGCAGGGAGCTACACGCAGTGAGCGACCGTGGGGGCTCCATCACCACCGTGGGGGCTCACCTGGTTACGCGATCCCCGTATCGAATGCTCTTCAGGGAACCGCCCTCAAACAGCAGCATGGTCATGAACTGCCCGTAACCCGGGTTGTAAGTCCACTCTTCCACCTGCTGGCAGGTATTAACCGTCACGTTGGTGGTGGTGCTGGCGGTGGAACCCACGGTGTTTGGTGTCACGACAGTCGAGCTGGGCACTGTGTCAGGCGTGGCTTTGCAGAACGTGTCCTTCATGACAGGCTCGCCGCATCTTTGCAGGATCGTGCCTTTGGAATTGCCGATCTGCGCCAGGTCGCCCTTGCAGCGCAGTGACTGGGCCGAAGCCCCGGTGAAAAAAGATGAGGCCAGAAAGGCGAACATCACGACAGCAACGCGAACAACATACTGGTTCATTTTGACTTCCCCCAAGTTAAACAAGGATGCGCGTGGTGCGCACCCCTTCTTAACTTTATGCGTAAATATTTGGCGCCGCAAGGCATTTATGCCCTGCGCTGGTTGGCCAGATTTACGGGGTGACGTGCGTCCCGCAGCGCCTGCCGGCGCGCGGGCGCCTGCTTATTCGCCGAGGTAAGCGGCCCTGACGCGTGGATCGTTCAGCAGGCTTTTCGCGTCGCCGTTCATGGTGACGTTGCCCGACTCCATGACATAGCCGCGGTTGGCAATGCCGAGCGCACGGCTGGCGTTCTGCTCAACCAGCAGCACCGTCACGCCGCGGGCTGAAACGTCCTTGACCACTTCGAAGATCTTGTCGACCATGATGGGCGAAAGGCCCATGGAGGGCTCGTCCAGCAGCAGCACCTTGGGGCGGCTCATCAATGCACGGCCCATGGCCAGCATCTGCTGTTCGCCGCCCGACATGGTGCCGGCCAGCTGGTCCTTGCGTTCACGCAGGCGGGGAAACAGCACAAACATCTTTTCCATGTCTTCGGCGATGCCCGCCTTGTCGCTGCGGATGTAGGCGCCCATCTGCAGGTTTTCGGTGATGGTCATGCGGGTGAACACGCCGCGGCCTTCCGGCACCATGGCCAGGCCTTCTTTCACCAGGTCCCAGGCGCCGCGGCCCTTGATGCTCTTGCCCAGGTATTCAATGTCGCCGCCCAGCATGGGCAGCGTGCCGGTGATGGCTTTCATGGTGGTGGTCTTGCCGGCGCCATTGGAGCCAATCAGGGTGACCAGTTCGCCGTCGTTGACTTCGAAGTCAACGCCCTTGACCGCCTGGATGCCGCCGTAAGCGACCTTCAGGCCGGTCACTTTAAGGAGTGTGTTTGCCATATTCTTGCTTTCCTTCAATGACCTGTGCCCAGATAGGCGGTGATCACTTTTTCGTCTTTTTGTACGTCCGCGGGCGCGCCTTCGGCAATCTGCTTGCCGTAATCGAGCACGGTGACGCGGTCGCACAGGCCCATGACCAGCTTCACGTCGTGTTCGATCAGCAGAATGGTGCGGTTGTCCTTGCGGATGCGATCGATCAGCTCGCGCAGCTGCACTTTTTCGGTCGCGTTCATGCCGGCGGCCGGTTCGTCGAGTGCGRTCAGCTGCGGGTCGGTAGCGAGAGCCCGGGCAATTTCCAGGCGGCGCTGGTCACCGTAGCTCAGGGTGCGGGCCTTGAAGTCGGCGTATTTGCCGATGCCGACATAGTCGAGCAACTCCTGCGAGCGCTTGGCAATGGCGGCTTCTTCGTGCTTGAAACCGGGAGTGCGCAGCACGGCGCCGATCAGGCCCGAGTTGGTACGGATATGGCGGCCGACCATGACGTTTTCGAGGGCCGTCATGTCGGCAAACAGGCGGATGTTCTGGAAGGTCCGGGCAATGCCGGCCTTGGCCACTTCGTGCACCGCCGTGGGCTTGTAGGGCTTGCCGGCGAGCTCGAAGGTGCCGCTGTCGGGCGTGTAAAGGCCCGTCAGCACATTGAAGAAGGTGGTTTTACCGGCGCCGTTGGGACCGATCAGGCCATACACCTGGCCACGCTCGATATGGATGCCGACATCGGAAAGGGCCTGCAAACCGCCGAAGCGCTTGGAGACACCCGAGACTTTAAGAATGGTTTCGCTCATGTCCATTCTCCTTAGGGGTTGATTGACTGGATAGGGTCCGGGCCGACGGGCTTGTTCAGCGACTTGCCGTGCTCGGAAGCGGGCCACAGGCCGCGCGGACGCATCAGCATGACGGTGATCATGGCCAGCGCGATCAGCAGCTGGCGCAGGATGGCGGARTCRAGSCGGYCRTCGGTCATGGCCTGCAGTGGGCCGGCCACATGGCGCAGCACCTCAGGCAAAGCCGCGAGCAGCAAGGCGCCCAGAATGACGCCGGGCAAATGACCGATGCCGCCCAGCACCACCATGGCGACGATCATGACCGACTCCATCAGGCTGAAGGATTCGGGAGACACAAAACCCTGGAAGGCGGCAAACATGGAGCCCGACACGCCGCCGAAAGTGGCGCCCATGCCGAAGGCCAGCAGCTTCAGGTTGCGGGTGTTGATGCCCATGGCCTTGGCGGCGATTTCGTCTTCGCGGATCGCCATCCAGGCGCGGCCGATGCGGGAGTTTTCCAGGCGGTGGCAAACCACAACCGAGACGATCACCAGCACCAGGAAGAGGTAGTAGTACATCGACACCGAGTTGACTTCGAAGCCGAAAAACTCATGCGGCTTGCCAAGGTCGAAGCCGAAGAACTTCATCGAATCGATCTGGTTAATGCCTTTGGGGCCGTTGGTCAGGTTGATGGGGCGGTCCAGGTTGTTCAGGAACACACGGATGATTTCACCAAAGCCCAGCGTCACGATGGCGAGGTAATCGCCGCGCAGTTTGAGGGTCGGTGCGCCCAGCACCACGCCGAAGAATCCGGCGAGGGCCGCTGCCGCCGGGATGATCGCCCAGATCGGCAAATGCAGCCCGTTCGGAAACTGCGCCGCAATCCAGGGAAAGGCGTCGGCCAGGTGCGGCGAGCCGAGCAGCGCGAACAGGTAGGCGCCGACCGCGAAGAACGCGACATACCCCAGGTCCAGCAGGCCGGCGTAGCCGACCACGATGTTCAGGCCCAGGGCCAGCAGCACATACAGCAGCGCCATGTCGACAATGCGCACCCAGGCGTTGCCGCCCTGCTGCAGGATCAGCGGCAGCACCAGCAGTGCCGCCGCGACGATCAGGAAGGTAATGAGTTTTTTCGATTTGACAGAATTCATGAATGTTCTCCTTGTGTACCGGATGGACGCGGCGTCACGCCCGGTCCGCTACACGCTCACCCAGCAGACCTGAAGGCCGCAGCGTGAGCACAAAAATCAGCACGATGAAAGCAAAGATGTCGGAGTACTGGCTGCCCAGCACGCCGCCCGTCAGCGGGCCGATGTAGCCGGCGCCGATGGATTCAATCAGGCCCAGCAAAATGCCGCCGAGCACCGCGCCACCCAGGTTGCCGATGCCGCCAAACACAGCTGCCGTGAAAGCCTTGAGGCCCGGCAGGAAGCCCATGGTGTGCTGCACCGTACCGTAGTTGGAGGCGTACATGACGCCGGCCAGCGCGGCGAGGATGGCGCCGATAATGAAGGTGGCCGAGATGACGGTGTCGGGGCGCACGCCCATGAGCGCCGCAACACGGGGGTTTTCAGCCGTGGCGCGCATCGCACGGCCCAGCTTGGTGTAATGCACCAGCCACATCAGCACGGAAAGGGAGACAACCGTAGCACCCAGGATGAAGAGCTGGGTCACAGTGATGACGGCACCGCCGACCTGGAAGGGCTCGGAAGGCAACAGCGTGGGATAGGGCTTGTAGTTGGGCTTCCAGATGATCATGGCCAGGGTCTGCAGCAATAGCGACATGCCGATGGCGGTGATCAGCGGGGCCAGTTTGGGAGAGTTTCGCAAGGGCCGGTAGGCGATTTTCTCAATCGCGAAATTGAGGGCGCCGCACACCACAAAGGCGATCAGCAGCGAAATCAGCAAAATAATCCAGCCCGGCGTGCCCGGCATGGAATCCTGCATCAGGCCAATGATGGTCCAGCTGGTCAAAGCCCCCACCATCAGTACTTCGCCGTGTGCGAAGTTAATCAGGTTAATGATGCCGTACACCATGGTGTAGCCCAAGGCGATCAAGGCATACATGCTGCCCAGCACCAGACCATTGATGATCTGCTGTAGCAAAACTTCCATAACTCACTCTCCCGTCCAATTGATGAAATTGCGAACTCCGCCTGGCGGCCACCATCCACCGGGATCGCCGGTGACTGGCTTGAGTTAACAAAAAGCCCGCCTATCAAAGCCGGATGGCTGGTGAAGTTGGCGAGCTAATCCGCAAATTGTAGCCAAGCGTCTCTAGCGAGAATCGAGCCAGCGGTGCGGTTTTCGCGGGGTTTACCCTTGAGAAAGTGAAATTTTCGGGCCGAATCCACCTTTATCAGCGGCTTTTGTTTTTTATCAGTTTTTCTTATTGTTCTTAATTTTCAACTCATTTAACTTATCAGCTATGCGTATCTCCAGCCCTCTGTTGAC